>DAIPZI010000104.1:2826-5002 GCA_036782275.1 Crocinitomicaceae bacterium | reverse complement strand
AGAGCGATCGGCTGTTAACCGATTGGTCACAGGTTCAAATCCTGTCTGGGGAGAATAATAAAAAAATTTTTCTATTTTAGAATCGTTATGATACAATCATAATACAATAAATATTCTTTTATATTTTATTAGTTAACGAAAACACGAGGAAGAGAGATACTTTCACAAACAAATTTAAATATATCGTCCATTAAATATACATTTTCACCTTTATGACCCCGACTCAGTCAAATAACGACTCACAACTAAATCATGTAGATGTCTCATTTTACGAATTCCTCGGATCAGCTTGGAAAAATCAAAAAAATGCAAAATTAAATCCAGAAGCACTTGAAATGCTTCTTGTTAAAACTGATGGTATTCCAGAAACCAATGCACCAGACATAGAGAATAAAAATACAAAATTCGAAGACCAACAATTTATTCAAAAATCAAAAGAAAAAAGTTCGACAAACGAACGAGAACTTGCGCTTAAAAATGCACTTGATGATGGAAATTATTCACATGCGATTAAATTAACGTATCCCACTTTTTGGTATAATGCTGAAATGACAACACAAATTGCTTCTGAAGCAATTAAATATTATGTACCCCAAATTTATAGTTTCAGTTGCTTACTCTGGAACAGCTTTTGGATTATTTTATTAACACCAATCCAAAGCATCCTAAATATTGTAGCAATCCCAGTAGAATACTGTTTAGAGCTCTTTTGTGAAAAAGCCTACCGAACAAGTCAAATTTCTTTTAAACAAGGATATAAAGATACGCGATTTTGGCTTGGCCGCGGCCGTGGAAATACTTATGTAAAAGCAATATATCAACGATGCCTTTACGCGGTGTCTTATTTCCGTATTCATAAATTTTATGTTCTAGATCAATTTATAAAAAGTAGTTTTACAATTCGACGTGGACTCCAAGCGATTTTACCGATTAGTATTACATATTTGATTGTTCAACGTACAATTAGCGCACCACAAACAGTTTATTCAAAAGGCTTAGAAGAAACTTCTAAAACATTAAAAACACAAACACGCACTGCCATTTTAAAACTCTCAGTTCTTGAAAATTTAGAAGGTGTACTTAATCCAAAAAAAGAATATTTACGTGATTCACAAGGGATTCTTTTTACACGTAGTAAAGGTTTAAAAACTGAATTTGTTGAGGGAAAATATACGGATGTTGAAAAAGAAGTACTTAGCAATTTTACACACCCAAATGAATTTCTTGCAGTATTTCAAAAAGATAATACAACATTAAATA
This sequence comes from Crocinitomicaceae bacterium, assembly GCA_036782275.1. GTDB lineage: Bacteria > Bacteroidota > Bacteroidia > Flavobacteriales_D > Crocinitomicaceae > UBA952. The sequence goes on along the minus strand of DAIPZI010000104.1, from coordinate 3,742 downwards.
CTAGTTTCAGCCATGAGGAAGAAATCGGACGTTATGAATGGTCATCCGCTGATGAACTTGCGCAAATGCCACCTCGCGAAGAAAAAGCAGAAGATGAAGAAGATGAAACAGAACCACCACCTTTTACACCTGAACCTGTTTACAAACGTCTTCAAGCAAAAGATAAAAAACTTTTAACAAAGTATAAAAAACGCCCACGTTTAACAAAACGACGTGCCAATACACAATTCACACAACGCGGAAAACAAATTTCCGACCAATACATGCCCCTCGAGCCAAGACTTGGGCAATTTGCACAAAAAGATCTTCTACCGAAATGCTTTGCAGATCTAAAATATAAACCAATTCGAAAAATAACAAATATTCAAGCAGCCCCACTTGTAAATTCAGTAGATTATAATGTTCCATGGGCCAAAGATATAGATCTTGTCAATTTCCTTCATGAAAGTGCAAATGAAGCAACTTTTTTAGAGCAACTTTATAAAGATGTTGAATTAAAAAATAACCGTGTAACATTTTCACCATTTGGGATTCATTATCACACAGGAAAAACGGCTACATTCCCATTAAAACCATTTACTGCCCAAGAAACAAAACTATTTCATTATAGTTTTTCAGACACAAGCTTAGAAGTTTTCAATCAACGTCCAGATGCTTTTGCAATGATTGAAAATCACCCATATCGTGCCGTGCTTCACGAGAGAACAGCACGTCAATTACAAATTGTAAACAACACAAACCATAACGATTTCGACTCATCAGGAAAAGAGTTTTTTCCATTGGAAGATGACGCTAATGGAAAATTTAGCGAAATTAACAATATTGATGTAGACGAATTAGATGATGATTTAGATGATGATAGTTTAAATGACGCTGATTTAGATGACGCTGATTTAGATGATGACGATTTAGATGA
>DAIPZI010000104.1:0-2726 GCA_036782275.1 Crocinitomicaceae bacterium | reverse complement strand
GATTTAGATGATGACGATTTAGATGACGATGATTTAGATTTCGAGGATACGGACAATGAAATCTTTAGTGAAAATGACGATGTCGAAAATGACACATTAAATGACGACAATTTTACATCTAATAATGAGAAGAGTTTTGAATTAAACCACAAAACAACTACTCCAGACTTAGTTTCAAACGAAGAGTTAAGTAATTCAAGTAAATCTGGCCCACTTTGGTTCCGCGAAGGAACACTCTTTTTAAATCCGAATCAATATGAACCATGGCAAGACCTTGCCTGGAAAGGGATTGTACTCCAACTTTTAATGTATGCCGGAATTGAACTCTGTGTTCGTATTGAATGTCGTGGTATTATCGGTCGCACAGCACCCCGTGTAAACGATTTCATTGCGCATATTGATCGAATGCCCGAGGCCATTCGTATCAGTGAATATGTTGGGGAAAAGATGAAAACCCCGCCAGTTAAAAAACTTCTTTTAGCATTCCAAGTACAACGTGGAAAAGAATTATATGGCTATTCAACAGGATTAAAAATTTGGAATACCGGAATTCGACCAAATCTTTCATCGGAACAAGAAAGCAAAATTCTTGTTCAAATGCAAAAATTGAAAACACATTTAGAGAATTTCTTTACAATACAAGAAGAGACAATCACTTCTTTGACATATCAACCACGTAATATTCTCGAGTCGACAAGTCTTAAACAATCAGATTCTAAAGATATTCTCCCACGTTATTCATGCTTTAATAATTTCACAACAGCCGCCCGAAAATATTTAAGTACCGTAACAGAACAAGGTAATACAATTGATTCGGATGTTTTAAAAGAACGCCAAGAACTCTTTAACCGTTTAGGTGGTGAACCAGCACTAATGCAAGCATTACAATATGGAGAAAATTTCCAAAATGAAATGCGACAACTCCCATTATTTTCATTAATTAAACCTGGGACAGAGCGTATGCGCCAACTTCCAAAAGGAATGATTTTACTTGGAGAACCAGGAAATGGGCGTACATATTTTGTTCGTACCTTAGCAACCGCATCACGTTTACCACTTTTAATTACCGAAAGTAACCGTTATTTAAATGAAATGGATGGATTGGTTCGCCTAAAAACTTTATTTAAACGTGCCCGTGAACAAGCTCCGAATATTCTTTTTATCCGTGATTTAGACTTTATGACTCGTCATCGTGAACGTTATCCAATGTTCGGCTCAGTACGTGCAACAACACAACTTTTACTTGCAATGGATGGGTATAGTCGAGGAACTGAAACAATTGCTTCACAACAAGATATTTTTGTAATGGGAAGTATGACAACAACTTCGATGATGGATGATGCCTGTATGCGTTCGGGACGATTTGAATGGGTATTAGATTTTTACTACCCACCGGTAAAAGAACGTCATCAAATGCTTTTACTTCATAGCCAAAAATCTATGATCAATACTCCAATTGATATTGATTGGAATTATTTTAGTGCCATGACAGAAGGATTTAGTTGTCTTGATTTACGTATTCTTGTAAATACTTCATCAGTATATATGATGAAACAAGGCCTTACAAACATCCATACAAAAGAAAGTATGGCTTTTGCATTAGGCTCAATTAATCAAGTACACGATCTCCCACAAACACGATTTGTCGATGCTTCCTCAACTCTTGGATTTTTTCCAACATTTGCATTCAGTGTGCGTCATAACCAACCAACACAATATGCACCATTTTTTACACAAACAGGACAAATCCCAATGTATAAAAAATTAATGCATGTGTTCCGTAATATGGTGCCAGACGAGACAGAAACACTTAAGGAACGTTGGAACACAAAAGCTCAAATTAATAACGTAGAACTTTACACAACACCACCTATTAGTGTTGCCGACGGATTACTTCCTCTTTTAAGTGAAGGGTTATTTATTTATAATTCTCAAAAAACAATGGGAGCACCATACCCAGTTGTTACATTTGAAACATACTGTTGCCCATTATTCTTTACAGCAAAAGAAGCTATTGATGTACTGACAAGTCAACATACACTTGAACGTATTACAAAAGAGCATATGTTTATCACAAGTTTTGACCTCTGGCGCCGAACACAACTCCCAACGCCATATCCAATGGGAATCACTTCAGTCAAATCAATTGATATGCGCACCCGTGCAACTTCACTTTTACGTGCACAACGTTTCAGTAAAGAACATTCTCTTATTGGAGGTTTAAACGAAGTTCAATACGAAATGCTTTTCGGAGCACCACCAATTGCAGACAAAATTAAACACCGTCTAAATTTTTTAACGAAAAAACAAAATGAATTTGCTTCACGTGATGCCAATATTTTTGGAACATTTGAAACAAATAACGATCTTTCGTTCAAATGTCGAAAAGAAACAACGGCACGTCGTATTGATCAAGTCGCAATGGAAATTATGACTTTAATGCAAAAAAATTGGCGTTAACGATGAATCAATAACAATTCGCATTTAATTTTATAGTCAGTCCTTAAAGCTTTTTTTATCAGAAAAAGCTTAGGTGTAAAGATTCGGACTTTTTTTCACATATTTTTTTGCAATTCCTCAGTCGAAAGATATAATATAATCGAGCCTCGTACAGATAAATTAAATTTCAATTTTAATGCACGGGCTTTTACAGAAATGTTAAAGGAGTAACCCATATGTCAGGTTCTACAGGAGAGCGTCCTTTTGGTGACATCATTACAAGTATC
>DAIPZI010000103.1:0-5106 GCA_036782275.1 Crocinitomicaceae bacterium | reverse complement strand
ATTCTTCACTTCTCCAAACAATTAAGTCCGAGGGTGTGATTTCAGATCAGACCATGACTAAATTAACAGAGTTTTGTGAAAAATACACCACACAATTTAAGGCTTCATAGTAAAGTCAGTGGGTCGTGTTCTTGGGAAATTTTTATGTTTCCCAAGAACTCTTAAAACTTATTCCCACTCTAAAGCGCCTTTTCTCCATTCATATACAAAACCAATGGTTAAAATGATCAAAAAAACCATCATTGACCAAAAACCAAAGAATTCAATATTTCTTAGAGAAATCGCCCATGGAAATAAAAAAGTGACTTCAAGGTCGAAAATAATAAATAAAATAGCGACAAGGTAAAACCTAATATCAAATTTTGCTCGTGCATCTTCAAAAGGATCAAATCCACATTCGTAAGCTGACGTTTTTTCTGGGTCTGGTTTTTGTGACGACACAAAAAACGAGAGACTTAAAATAATACCAGACAACAGAGCACTTACAAAGATATACAACAAAATTGGTAAATATTCAATCATAAATTTTTATTTTTGTTGGGTGTTTAGCTCAGTTGGTAGAGCATTTCGTTTACACCGAAAATGTCAGCGGTTCGAATCCGTTAACACCTAAAAACAGGGAAAATAGCTTAACTGTTAGAGTCCCGGCCTGTCACGCCGGTTGGTGCGGGTTCAAATCCCGTTTTTCCCGTTTTTATCTATCTACCTCACCAAATACGATATCTTGGGTTCCGATGATAGTCACAACATCGGCAAGTAAATGATGTTTTGCCATAAAATCTAAAGCTTGGAGATGTACAAATCCAGGAGCACGGATTTTACAACGATAAGGTTTATTTGTTCCATTACTTACTAAATAAACACCAAATTCACCTTTAGGCGCTTCGACACCTACATAAGTTTCTGATGCTGGAACAACAAAACCTTCCGTAAACAATTTGAAATGATGGATTAACGATTCCATAGATTCCTTCATGTGCTTTCGAGAAGGTGGTGAAATTTTTTTGTCATCAACTTTGACGATCCCTTGTGGAAGTTGATTTAAACATTGTGCAATTAAGCGAAGACTTTGACGCATTTCTTCAATTCTGATTAAGTAACGATCGTACGAATCTCCTTGTGAACCAACCGGAATATCAAAAGATAAAGAATCGTACACTTCGTAAGGTTGCGTTTTTCTTAAATCCCAAGCGACCCCTGAACCACGAAGCATTACACCAGAAAATCCATATGCAATTGCATCTTTGGCAGAAACAGTCCCAATGTCGACTAAACGTTGTTTCCAAATTCGATTTTGGGTCAACATTTCTTCCATTTCATCAATACGTGAGGCAAAAGTTTGACAGAATTTGTGAATATCATCACAAAGTCCTTGAGGTAAATCTTGGGATACTCCTCCTGGTCGAACATAGGATGCGTGTAATCGCGCCCCTGATACTCTTTCATAGAATTCCATTAACTTTTCTCGCTCTTCAAAAGCCCACAAAAATGGAGTAAGTGCCCCAACATCCATCGCATGACAACTTAAGGCTAAAAGGTGGTTTAAGAGACGGGTAATTTCAGAAAAAAGGACTCGAATATATTGAGCTCTTAAAGGCACTGGACAATTTAAAAGGTTTTCGACGGCCAGTGAATACGCATGTTCTTGAGCCATCATAGATACATAATCTAATCGATCGAAGTAAGGAAGTGCTTGAATATAATTTTTGTATTCAATCAATTTTTCCGTGCCTCGGTGAAGAAGACCAATATGCGGATCGGCACGCTCTACAACTTCCCCATTCATTTCCAGAACAAGTCGTAAAACACCGTGTGCTGCAGGGTGTTGCGGTCCAAAGTTTAATGTAAAATTTTTTAATTTCTTTTGTTCAAAATCGACGACCATAAAAATTCCATTTTTAAGGAGAAATGGCTGAGTGGCTAAAGGCTTTGGTTTGCTAAATCAACGTACAATAAAATTGTACCATGGGTTCGAATCCCATTTTCTCCGTGATCTATGATAAAGGGGATGTACTTCAATTGGCAGAATGTATGCTTTGCAAGCATAAAGTTACCGGTTCAAATCCGGTCATCTCCAGTGCCTTCGTAGCTCAGTTGGCAGAGCATTCCTATGGTAAGGGAAAGGTCCCCGGTTCAAATCCGGCCGTAGGCTGCAAAAACAATATTCTTATGTATATTCGATTGGTTCTTAAATCTTACGAACGGTCTCTTTTAACGAAGGCGTGTAAACTCTTACTATTTGTTGGGAAAACTCTTGAATTGAAGACCAGGCAAAGTTGGAACATCAAGATTCAACCACTTCCAACCAAATTAAAAAAGTATACTTTGTTAAGATCGCCCCATATTGATAAAAAATCTCGAGAACAGATTGAACTTAAAACATATCAAAAAGCTCTTGAGTTTGAAAATATTAAAAATAAAACTGTTTTTTTAATGTTTTTAGATACAATTAAATTAGTTAAACTCAATGGAGTTCAACTTAAATGCACTTTTCAAGCACAAACAAAGCTTTAAAATGCAAAAGGTGGGACTTGAACCCACACAAACAGAGTTCATTACCACCTCAAGGTAACGCGGCTACCAATTACGCCACTTTTGCAAAAAAAATTATGTGATTTATGACACGTTCGCTTTCAAAAGGACCTTTTGTAGATCCAACTATTTTGTCTACGAAAAAGCATTTTGTTTGGTCACGACAGTCGTCAATTTTACCCCAATTTGTAAATAAAAAATTTATGGTACATAACGGGAAATCTTTTAATGAAATTACGATTCAAGAAGCCATGATCGGGCACAAATTCGGTGAATTTGCTTTAACAAGGAAAAAACCGATGCATAAAAAAAAAGATAGAAAAAAATAGATTATGGGACAAAAAATCTCTCCTGTTGCGCTTAGACTTCAAACCAATAAAAGTTTTCAAGCTTCTTGGTACAGTCAAAAGTTTTATGCTCATTTTTTACAAAAACAACTTCAACTTCAAACTTTTTTAAATCAGGTATTTGCTCAAGTAGGGACAAAAGCAACGAAAACCCACTGTGTACAAAATCCCGGGGCTCTTGATATCCAGACTTTTTTTTGTTCTCCACGTGTGTTTGATGAAAGATTTTTGAAAAAAAGTATTTCTTTAAAACCAACAAGTTTTTTTCAACAGCATACAACAAAGCAATGGCAGTTTTTACCGAATCAACTTCAATGGAACACATTCAAAAAAAAAATTGTGTTTCAAACTTTATTAAGTAAAATGCCATCTCAACACATTCAAAATATCTTTACAAGAAAGTATCTTTTTCAGGAACCTTCTAAAGATAATGCACAATTAAAATTTTATGTACACCACATTGAAGGACTCTCTCAACAATATTTTAATACTTCATCTAAATGGGATCCATTTAAAGTCAATGAATATACAAAGAGTGCTCAGTTCACTGCCGAATATATTGCAAACGCTCTTGAATTACAAAAACCGGTGAAACAAATTTTCTCCACTGTGCAAAAAATGCTTAAAAAAGACAAAAATGTCGAAGGTTTTAAAATTGCTTGTTCAGGGAGATTACAGGGCGTTGAAATGGCGAAAACTGAAACTTTAAAGTTTGGGAAAATTTCTTTACATGTTTTCTCTTCGAAAGTTGATTACGCTGAAGCAAGAGCTTCCACTGCTTTTGGTATTTTAGGGGTTAAAGTCTGGATTTGTTATAAAGATTAAAAAAAAAAGAATCAAATGCTTCAACCAAAAAAAACAAAATTTCGAAAATTCCAAAAAAGAAAAGTAAGTGGACTCAAAGTTCAACAACTCAACTTTGGGATTTATGGCATCCAGTCTTTAAGTTGTGGACGATTATCAGCTTCTTGTATTGAAGCTGCAAGACGCGCTATGACTCGAAAACTAAAAAGAACTGGTCAAATTTGGATTCGAGTGTTTCCTGATCTCGGGGTAAGCCAAAAGCCTGCCGAAGTAAGAATGGGGAAAGGGAAAGGTCAAATTAACCATTGGGTGTGTCCAGTGAAAAAAGGTCAAATTTTGTTTGAAATTAATGGTGTTTCAGCGTCTTTGGCTTTACAAGCAGTACAACTCGCCCAGCACAAATTGCCTTTAAAAACTCAATTTATCCAAAATTTTTAAAAAAGTCATCTCTTATGATCCAAGTAGGTACTCAACTGCATGTCACCGATAATTCGGGCGCAAAAAAAGTTGAATGTATTAAGGTCTTTAATAAAACAAAACAACGAGTTGGGCATGTTGGACAACTTGTCCTTGTAAGTGTTAAAGAACTCAATCAGAAACAAACACAAAAAGTAAAAAAGGGACAAATTTTTAAAGCTGTTATTTTAGAAACACGTGCCCCTATTCATAGAAATGATGGGAGTTCACTTAAATTTCAGCGTAATACTGCAGTGTTACTTTCGGCTCAATTATCGCCCTTGGGAACCCGAATTCAAAGTTTCGTTCCTTATGAACTCAGACATCAAAATTTATCAAAAATTTTGGCGCTGTCTTCTTCAAGTATTTAAATACTTTTAAAAAGTTTGAAACCCAATGAATGCTTTTCATTTTTCTCACCAACTTATTACACGTGATCTTGTATTAAAACTTTCAGTGAATACAGTGCACGAATGTCCAAAACTCTCAAAAGCAACACTGAGTTTATCAAATAAATTTATTAGTGCTGAAAAACTTGTTGTTTTACCTTACTTTTTGGCGCTTCTTCTTTGGACTGGTCAAAGACCGTCCTTATTAAGGGCAAAAAAATCAGTTGCAACTTTTCATTTAAAAAAGGACTCTGTTTTTGGATGTTTTGTGACTTTAAGGAAAGAATCTCTTGCAAACTTTTTTGAGAAAATTTGTCTTGTATTGTTTCCAAAATTACAACAAAATACTCAAACACACTTTGCTTCTTTTCAAAAGAATCGAGTAGATTTTGGACTTGATTCATTTTTAAAATGTACAGAAATCCAACCAAACACTGACCTTTTTGATTTTTTGGAGGGTTGCTCTTGTAGTTTGGAAACAACATCTTTAAGGAGCAAAGAAACTCAAATTTTTTTAAGTGGGTTTCATTTACCAGCCTTTAAAAAAAAAACAATGCAAGGCGAATTTTGATAAAAAA
>DAIPZI010000102.1:0-5120 GCA_036782275.1 Crocinitomicaceae bacterium | reverse complement strand
TTTCTTTACTAAATCTCAGCAGGTCCAACTCATTGTAAACCTTTTTCAAAAGATCCAAATCTTCTTTATCCATTTTATCTAGTAGAAGAACAAACATCTCATTTCTTGAAATATTAAACAAATCAGTTTCTAGTGTAAAGGAGCATGTAATAGAAAGACATTCTTCCATTTTTGAAAGTAAAACATTTGAATCCGATGTGACTTTAAAATGATCAATTTCTTTCAATAAGAGCTTTATCTCTTTTGATGTTGGGAGAGCATTTGACCTTTCATTCTTTTGAGCTCTGCTTCTAATAAAAAGCCAAAGAGCCAGAAAGCCACCGATTAATATTAGGCAAATCAATATATACAGGATCCATCTACTATTGGCCTCTGATGATTTTTTAGACTTAGTAGATGTATTGGTATTCGTATTGTTGCTTTTCGCTGTAGCTGGATTCTCTTCCGACCCTCCCTGAACAAGCTCAATATCGGTAGTATCTGTATGGTCATTTATTAAAAATGATGTTGAAGCTTCAGTAATGTATCTCTTTTTCTTTGGATCAAAATAAGAAAAATCAATTTCTGGAAGTTTTGCAGGAGACATCTTTACCACTTTCAAAGGATAAGTATACTTAAGCTCTCCTTTAAAACCATTCTTACTAATTTGATAATCTTTTACTTCAACAGGGTCTGCATATAACTCAACTTCATCTGGGAGGTTCAATTCTGGAGCAATCGCATGATGCAAATTCCCCTCTCCCGTGATGGTCAATTGCAAAGTGATTACCTCATTTAATCCTGCCTCATTATTTGATAGTTCAACTTCAAAGTCAAAATTACCCACTAGTCCTGTAAATGATCCAGGCCTATCTTTATTTGGTAGAGGTTTAACTTTTATTTTTTTTTCGTCAGCATTTACGCGAAACACGCGTCGATCTATTATATCAACTCCAAAAGGAACCACCATATAGGTGCCCGATTTTACTGGGAAGAAAACGCGATTATCTAACTCTAGCGTATAATAGGACTCCCCTCCTATCTGCTCTTCCACCAGCGCCAAGGGAATGGTGTTTTTAATTTCATATTCGTCGTATTTCCCATCAAGTGTATATGGAGTATACCCATATTTAGAAAAAGCATATTTAGAATACACTTTAGCATTCAGATGAACAGACTCTCCCTCATAGATTTCATCTTTCGATACATTGATTTCTCCATAAAACGTTTTGATGGTTTTTAAATTTTTATTGAAATCATTTTTTTTCGGAATAGACTTATTGGACTTTTTAACACTGACTTTAACCTTATTAGACTTGTATAGTTTTCCTTTATGTTTTATTATGGCGGGGCCAATTACATATTTTCCTTTTTCAGTGAAATAACCATTTTGATTTTTATAATAAATCGTTTTACTCTTGCCATTTATGTATTCTTGAGACATTCCCTCCATTTGGGCATATCCTTTTTGAAAATTGGAAGGAAAATCAAACTCTATATTCCCATTTAAAGAAGTGGTAATGGATATACTGATGTTTTGACCAACCGAAACCTCTGTATCAGACACTTCAATAAGAATATCCGTGTTTTGGCCCATTATTGCGAGGACAAACAAGAATTGTGATATGAATATAAGGTATTTCATTACCAATCCTTTCCGTTACTTTGGTTGTTTTGAGGCTTCTCTGAAACTTTTCGTTTTGTCTTCTCAGCATTTTTCAAGAGCTCGTTCAATTTTCGATTAGCCGCTTGTTTCTCCATTGAAAATTCTTTTTCCTTACCCAACTTTCCTTCTGAATTTGAAGGGTTTTCCTGATCCTCTGAAGAATTATTCTCCTCTTCCGATGAAGATGACTGGTTTTGTCTTTTTTGCTTTAATGCTTGTGACAAATTATATTTAGAATTTTGATTATTTGGGTCCTGAATAATTGATTTTTTATAATTTTCTATGGCATCATTCACGTTTCCTTTCTTGAAACTTACGTTCCCCTGATTGTAATACAACCTGGACAATTCAATCGGATTAGTCTCTTTTTCAATGACACTTTCAAACGCGGAATGCGCCAAATCATAATCTCCTGAACGATAGGCTGACTGAGCCAATTCTTCTTTTAAAAATAACACATCTTTTAAATCTACTTCAGCCTTTTTATAAAGATCTAGCGCACGCTCAAAATCATTTTGCTTGTATTGTTCTTGAGCACTGCGCAATGAGTCTATCCAGACTTGCGCATGCAAACCTAAACCCGACAAAACAAATATGACCAAAACAGTATTTTTCATTTTTTAAAAAGCTGGAGTAAGGGTGTGAATAGAAAGAGTAAAAAAAACAAAAATCCTAAGCGTACAGGATACTCAACTAACGACCTTCTCACTTCAATTTTCAAATTTCGATAATATCCCTTTGACCTCAGGTTAATTTCTGTTAATAAAGGACTTAAATCTGGATATCTTGAATCAATACGTACCAATTCCCCCCCGCATTGATTTGTAAGGCTTTGAGCAAATTCAATATTAATTTTGGATATTACCAAATTCCCTTTATCATCCATTTTTAACGATTTTGTAGAATAGTCAGGTACCGGACCTCCCTCCAAGCTGCCGATCCCCATGGTATATAACAAAACATCATCTTTTTTGATTCGATTGTAAATACTTTTATCCTCAGACATGTGATTTTCACCATCAGTTATCAAAAGAATTGATTTGGGTATTTTACTAGCTGTAAATGCATTCATCGAAAGCTCTAGTGCATTGCAGACGTTTGTTCCTTGTCTACTTAAAAATGTGGTCTTTACATCTAAAAGAAGATTCTTCACAGATTGATAATCCTGAGACGGAGGGATTTGAACAAAGCCATCTGCAGCAAATAAACAAATTCCAATTTTCTGACCCGAAAGTTTATTAATAATTCCGTTTAATAGTCTTTTAGAAACTTCCAATCGGCTTTCGTTTTCAATGTCTTTCACATTCATTGAATTCGATATATCTAAACAAATCATTATTTCACCGTCTTTGGATACAACATCCACTTTCCTCGTCCCATATATAGGATTTGACAATGCAATAATGACTGCTATAAATGTATTTTTGAGAAAAATAAACTTCAGATTAAATATGGAAAAATAATGTTCATTCAAAGAAGTTAGTAATGCAGGATTACTTTCAAACACCTCAATTTTTCTATTCAGGCGAAAAAAATAAAGAACATAAATCAATGGTAAAATAAGAAGAGCATATAAAGCAGCCCCATTTTGGAATAGTATTCCATTCTTTTCTAAATACAGGTATACGGCTAAAATGAGGGTAATGGTGAACAGCTCAATAACTAAAAATAACCTTAGCCATTTATAAAAGGTATGTGATTTATTCCTATTCATGATTAATAAAAAGAAATGTATCACCAATAATTACAACAATGCAAAGACCTAATAGTACGTTTAAAAACGGGGAAAAATCAGTACTCAAGGGTAAGATTGATTGGGTTTTGTTTAAACGTTTTTTCTCAATTTTATCAATTTCCATAATCACGCTCTTTAGTGATTTTGAGTCTGTTGCTCTAAAATATTTACCTCCAGTAAGATTTGATATTTCGTTTAGGATTTCCTCGTCAATTTCAACAAGACTGTATCCAATACCAGAGCCGAAAACACTCATGTCTGGAATTGGTGCATAACCATTCGTTCCCACCCCGATGGTGTATACACGAACACCTTCATTAACTGCAAGGTCTGCAGCTTCAATTGGAGAAATATCTCCTATATTATTTTTACCATCCGTAAGTAAAATAATTGCTTTTGAGGTGGTACTATCTCCCCTAAGCTGTGTAATACCTGTTCCTAAACCAACACCAATAGCGGTGCCTTGAATCAAATCATTCCCATTGATACGCGCCAATTGGGATCTCAAAAGGTTGTGATCGGTTGTTTTATAACACACACTGTAAGCCTCACCAGAATAAGCGACCAATCCGATGCGATCACTACTCCTTTGCTGAATAAAATCATCAATCACCCTTTTGGCACTCTCTAGTCTATTTGGTTTCAAATCCATAGCCTGCATCGAAAAAGATACATCTAAAACAAAAATAAGGTCAATACCAAACCCATTTTGATTTTGATTTGCTTGATCTGATTCAATTTTAATTGGTGATGCAAGAATTGACACAAATATTAAAAATGCAAGAATCTTTGCCGAATGCAATAACATTCTCAAGGCCAAAACGAAAACAGATGCTATTGTTTGTTGCTTATCTGTCGTATTTGTGTATTTAAAGCCAAATTGTTTGTATCGATTCATCCTGTAAATAAGCCAAAACAGCAATGGCAATATGAGTAAAAGAAGAAACCAATAAGGCTTCTCAAAATCATAAGCAAAAAAATCACCTTTCAAACTCATCATAGCTCTTCATTTTTTGGAGTCGTTTGAATTACGATGGATTTAAGATCATCAAATAGAACCAAAATAGTTCTATCCTCTATATTTGAATCGGCAAATTTCACCAGATCTGAATTTTTTAAAAGCTGTAATATTTTATCCTTTAACGTTTCATCAATACTCAAGGAATCAAGAAGAAGTATAGACTGTTTTGTTGTTTTATCTAAAAAAGAAATACCATACCGACTTGTTAAATAGGACCGTAAAAGGTGTGAAAATCGTACAAAGTGCTCTTTAAGGAGACCATTTCTCCAAAGCTCTTCTTTTTGAAGTGATTTTATTTGATCTAAGGTAGCCTCTTCAAGTGATTTTTGGCTTTCCTGTAATTTCTTGCGTTTTATCCTTCGAATTAAAAAGAATAATCCAAGCAATGCAGCGAATATTATAATTAAGACCGTGATCAGCCATGTTGAATCCGACTCACTTTTGTTGCCTTTATTAGCCTTATTCCAATTATGAAAACGCTCCACTATATCGATTAACTCAATTCCTTCCTTTGAATCGTAATAAGATACATTGACATAGACCGGTGGAAACCTCACAATAGAATCTAGAATGGAATAGTCAAAACCAATAAGCGATAAGGCACACGAGTCCCATACGATGAGTTGATAGGATCGGATTACCTGAGACATTTCATTAATGGTTACCAGGGAATCTGAAAAAGCTAATATTTCAACAGACGGAATGCTTTTGTCTTCAAT
>DAIPZI010000101.1:0-5125 GCA_036782275.1 Crocinitomicaceae bacterium | reverse complement strand
GGTGGGTTTTGTGTCGATAAAAAAGGCAACCCTATTGAAAATGTATTTGTAAAAATCAGTACTTCGCCCATACAGGAGGTTTATACAGATTCAAAAGGGAAATATGAATTTTCAGTGCAAATTGGAGATAGCTTAAAGATTGTTTGTCAAGCAAACGAAATCACGATCAAAAAAGAAGTTTATGTGTCTTCCAGACTTAAAAAATTACCAAGTATTTCTTTCCCTATTCTTGTACAGCAAGGAGTCACAGTAATCAAGGAAAGAGAAAATCCTTTTGAATTAGAGACTCTTCCTTTGGTTGATGCCCAAAAATTAACAGGAAGTATCGAAAGGAGTTTGGTTTTAACAACAGCCGCTACTTCGAATAACGAACTTACAACAAACTACAATGTAAGAGGTGGGAATTATGACGAAAACCTAGTCTATGTGAATGGATTTCTCGTTTACCGACCTTTTCTTACACGCAGTGGACAACAAGAAGGTATGAGCTTTATCCACTCTTCTCTTGTTGAATCGGTTCGATTTTCAGCTGGAGGATTTGATGCACAATATGGAGATAAATTAAGCTCTGTATTGGATATAACCTACAAAAAACCAACTTCATTCAAATCCTCATTAATGATTTCTCTGCTCGGCGCTGAAGCTCATGCAGAACAAAAAGTTGGAAAAAAATTCGATTATATCGTAGGGGCAAGATATCGATCCAATGGCTATTTATTAAATGCCCTACCCACTCAAGGTTCTTACAACCCTGTTTTTTCAGATGCTCAGATTTCTACCAACTTCAGTATTAAAGAAAATCTAGTTTTTAGTACATTACTACATTACTCTTCTAATAATTACCGATTTAGCCCAGAAACTTCCGAAACTGACTTTGGTACGGCAAATGAAGCCTACTCCTTTAAAATTTATTTTGATGGTCAAGAACAAACCAAATTTGAAACCATGATGGGAGGCTTATCTCTAAAATGGAAAGCCAGTGAAAAAACAGATATCGACTTTTATGCCACCGCATTTCAGACAACTGAACGAGAATATTTCGACATCCAAGGCCAATATTTTATTAATGAGCTTGAAACAGATCCTTCAAAAGAAGAGTATGGTGATTCAATAGCTGTATTAGGTATTGGAACCTTTCTCAATCACGCCCGGAACAAGCTAAACGCCAACATCATAAATATATACCACAACGGTAGACATGAATTATTTAACGGCTTTTCTGATCAGGCCAGACTAAAATTCAAAAACAGACATTTAAAATGGGGACTTTCATTCCAAATGGATCAGTTCAATGATGTCCTCAGTGAATGGCGAATGATCGATTCTGCAGGATATAGTGTTCCACAAACCAACCCAAGCCAAATCGAACTTTTTGAGGTAATCAAAGGAGAATTGTCCCTAAACAATCAAAGATATACCGGTTTTATACAATACAATACAAGCTGGTCCCGAACCAAAAAAAATGTAATTATTACTAGACCCTATAAAATAGGAGAGCACGGACAAAAGAAAAAACTCTTTTGTACTGATACCATTGCCGAATCAAATTCAAAATGGGCTCTTTCCGTTGGAACAAGAGGAGGGTATACGACCATTAATGAAGAGCTCTATTTTACCCCAAGAGCTGCCCTTATTTATTACCCCAAATCGTACCTTGCCCAAAACAATCAAATCTACAAAAGGAACGTATCTTATCGCTTGTCATCAGGAATGTATTATCAACCACCTTTTTATAGAGAATTCAGGTATTTTGATGGTAGCTTAAGAACAGATGTAAAAGCCCAAAAATCTGTTCATGTTGTAGCCGGAACAGATTTTTTCTTCAATATGTGGCAACGTGAAATGCCTTTTAAATTTACAGGGGAAGTGTTTTATAAATATTTATGGGATGTTAATCCTTATCAAATTGAAAATGTCCGAACTCGTTATTATGCCGACAATAATGCCATAGCTTACGCTTATGGTTTAGATTTGAATATTCATGGAGAGTTTGTTAAAGGCATCGAGTCCTTTTTTAAATTGGGATTTCTTTCCACTAAAGAAGATATTCTTGATGACCAATACATGGAGTATTATAATGCCTCGGGAGAAAGAATAATTTTCGGATACAGTGAAGATCAAGCCGTAGTAGATAGTGCTACTATTTTCCCTGGGTACATACCAAGACCTACAGATCAACTTTTTAATTTTGGAGCTTTGGTTCAGGATCAAATGCCCGGATTAGAAAGCTTTACTGTTCAGATGGGAATGCAATTCGGGACAAGACTCCCTTATGGCCCACCGGATCCAACGCGTTACAAAGATACTCTTCGTATGAAATCTTATTTTAGAGTAGACTTGGGGATGTCATATGATTTTTTAGGAAAGTCAAAATCACGTCATGAATTTTGGAAAAAGAATTTCTCTCAAGCCCTTATTTCTCTTGAGATATTCAATCTTTTAGGAATAAATAATGTCTTATCGAAACAATGGATTCAAGACGTAAGTGGCAAGTACTATTCAATACCAAATTACCTAACTCAACGACGATTTAACCTTAAGCTCATTTTAAGGCTTTAATTTGATGGAGCGAACAAGAACTTGTTTGGAGATACTAAGTTTGTTTTAACGGCATACATAACAATTCCAGCTGTATTTTTTACACCGAGCTTGGACATTATGTTTTTTCTATGAGTTGTAATGGTATGATTACTTAAAAATAATAACTCTGCGATTTTGTTATTAGTGTATCCCTCTGCTATTAAAATGATTATTTCATTCTCTCTTTCACTCAAAATAACAGCATCACAAGAAAAAGACTCAAAATCGATATCATTTACATCAATTTGTGCTTTTTGAATCGTTTCAAGAATCTGACCGCAAAAGAATTTATTTCCCTTTTTAGTTTCAAGTACTGCGTTTACTATTTCTGATAAATCACAATCCTTTTTGACATAGCTCATTATTCCTGATCTCAAAGCATCAACAAGGGTTTGAGCACTCTGTTCAGGAGTAATTGCAATACACTTAATTCCTTTTTTAGAGTTGTATATTTTACTAATTGTATCAATTGTAAATCCAGGAGATGTATAATCTATCAATACCATTGAAACTTCGAATGAATCAAGCTGATTAATAAGTTCCTTACTATCGCTGGCCTCACCCACGATAGAAATCGAAGTTTGGGTGGATAAAATAGTCCTCAATCCCACCCTCGTCAAATCATTACTATCAGCGATTATTATCGACATCTTATTTAGAATTATTCTAAACAAAGATACATATACTTGTAAAAATAGAACACGATTTTACTAAATAGTTTTTAACAGCTCATGGAATAATCTGATGTGCTATTAGGAATATGTATTTTTGTATCAAGTGAGAACAAAAACAGGACATAACATACAAGAAGCTGCAGAGCTATTAAATCAAGGTCAATTGGTCGCAATCCCCACTGAAACAGTATACGGTCTTGCTGCAAATGGACTTGATGATGCTGCCATATCCAAAATATTCAAAGTCAAAAAGAGGCCTATATCTAATCCTCTTATTCTTCACTTTAAAGACCTAAATAGTATTACCCCTTTTGTTACTGATATTCCGGCGGAAGCAAAAAAAATTGCAAAGGCATTTTGGCCTGGACCATTAACCCTATTACTCGATAAAACAGAAAAAATTCCAAATTCTTTAAATTCCGGAAAACAAAAAATTGCCGTTAGAATTCCAAACCATCCCGATACTCTGCAACTACTAAACATGCTTGATTTTCCTTTAGCTGCTCCAAGTGCAAATTTATATGGAAGAATAAGTCCTACCAAAGCGATTCATGTTGCCAATCAGCTTTCTGGATCGATTCCCTATATATTGGATGGTGGAATGTCTTCAAAAGGCATAGAGTCTACCATTTTAGGTTTTAAAGATGGCAGAACCATTTTATACCGTTTGGGAGCAATTACAACTGAAGAAATAGAGGACTGCATAGGGAAGAAAGTTGTCATTTATGACCACGACTTAATTCTAGATCAACCTATTACGAGTGGCATGGTGAAATATCATTACGCACCACAAACCCCCATATATGATGTGGCAGATCTTTCAAAAAACGAAACCAATATAAACGTTGGTTACATAGGATTTAATAAAACCATTGATGCTATTCCAAATGAAAATCAATTTTTATTGAGTCCTGAATCGGATCTGAATATCGCCTCTAAAAATTTATATCACGCACTCCATTTTATGGATGAACAAAAATTTAAGGCCATTTACATCTGTAATTTTCCTCAAACTGGATTAGGACGATCAATGAATGATCGAATCAATAAAGCCACAGCAAAGTATAAGAAATAAAAAAACCCTTGGGAATCAAGGGTTTTAAATATAATGGAATCAAGAACCTATTTCTTGATGTGTCTCGCGTGTCTGTTTTTGAACTTATCAATTCTTCCAGCCGTATCAACAAATTGAGCTACACCTGTAAAGAAAGGATGAGATTTGTGAGAGATATCTAATTTAACTAAAGGATATTCGTTCCCATCTTCCCATTCAATTTTCTCTTTTGTTGGAGCACAAGAAGGGCATAAAAAGGCATAGTCATTTGACATATCTTTAAAAACAACTAATCTGTAATCATCTGGGTGTATCTCTTTTCTCATAATTCTTATTTCAAAAATGGAATGCAAATTTATATAATTCTTTTCATATATCATCAAAAAATAAAGATTAAATCACTTTGAACAAACCAAAGGTGATAAGTCTTTAATTATGAATTCGTTGAAATGCATCCAATTGCTATTTTTGATTAAAAGAAATATACAATGGTTTTATTGGAAAAAATATCTCTTAAAGAAGTCTCGAATATCTTAAATCGAAAGTTCATTGGGGCTGACAACCATGTTGTTTCGGGTCTAAATGAAATCCATAATGTTGGAAAAGGAGATTTAATTTATGTCGACCATCCAAAATATTACAAGAGTGCATTGAATTCCTTAGCAGATACTATTATTATTGATAAGGAAGTGGAAGTTCCTGTAGGTAAAGCTCTCATTATTTCTGACAATCCCTTTGAGGATTACAATAAGCTTGCGAAATTGTTGTTTCCTGAGTCACAACCTTCTGAGACACAAAAATCAAGTAAAATCGATCC
>DAIPZI010000100.1:0-5136 GCA_036782275.1 Crocinitomicaceae bacterium | reverse complement strand
TAATCCATTTTTGTTTTTCCAAAATCTGATCCATTGGGTAAAATATACCAACAGGCTCATTAATGTAATTGATCCCAATCACCTCTCCGCTATCGAGATAAACACTTAGGATAGATGATTCTAGTTTATTCAAGCCCATTCTTTTAATGGTTATAAGGCTATCCGTTTTTTCTTCATCCTCTGGATAATAGATACTTACTGCAGAACCATTTACATCCGTTTTTTTCAATTTACCGTTCTCCATGTATGCGACTATATTTTTTCCTGAGATTTGATTGTATAATAGTCCTGAGTCAAGTTCCATTATGGCAGATGAATTTCGATAGATGTTAATTCGATCAATCAATGAATCTTTAGTAGAAATTACAATAGAATCTCCCTTTAACTCACTATTTTCAGACCATACAATCGGATTGTGGTATAGCTTAATTTTATTTTTAGTTTGTGAAAACCATAGTGAATCGCATATCGATTGAATGTCATTATTGTATATTTTGACGCCGAAATAAGCCTTTATGTTTTTATTGTTTTCAATAGAATCATTCAAGATAAAAAGGGTGTCGCTGTGAATATAAATCGTATCCTTCTGCTGAATGAGTTTTGCTATGGCACAATCGGTTATATAAGTAATTTCGAGGCTGTCAGATGTATACATGTAGTTTGAGTTGAGCTCATAATTGCTTTTTTCGTTAATTAAATGAACATCCTTTTTGGCGATGATTTCCTCAATTTCTTCATCATAGCTTATTGTGTCGGCATAAAGTATTTGAGATTTATCTTTATAGCTTGCATCACCATGAAGATATCCTTTGTTGGATTCTGTGTTGTACCATCCAAACAAACAGGTCATGGTCATACTGTCTTTTATAATGGTAGTTTTTCCATTAAAAACAGTCTTCTTATTTGCATATTCATAGGACAATGTATCTGTGGTCATGCGAATGCCATCATTGGTGTAAACTACACTGTCGCTAAAAAAATAATTCTTTGATTCGGGATAGAAATAACCCACCTTACTGACGATCATTTCGTTTGATCCATTTTTTTTAATGGTTCCGTAATTTTTATAAACGGCTCGTCCCGATGCAGAAATATATTCTAGACTATCTGTTGTTAAACGATAATCAAGATCACGTACGCGAACATTTCCCCAAAGCTTGGCTCTTTCCGCTTTGCCGTTAAATAAAGCTGAGTCACAAAACATATTTATTTTATCCTTTATGATATGAACTTTTCCATACGCATGAACGATTCTTCTCTTTTCGAAGTAATAGGCAGAATCACAATACATAGTGTTTCCTTGGTATTCAAAATGGACATTTCCTTCTAATTTCAGAAGATCATTGTTTTCATAGTAGTTGGCTTTTCTTGATCCGGGTAAAAGTTTCAATAAATCATTTTGTGCCAAAAAATTTGACATCAAAAAAAATGCGCTTACGAAAAGCGCAAATTTTATTTTATGATTTTCCGTTTTCATCAAGAATTCGATAGTGTTTGTTTTCTATCTGGTCCAACTGATACAACGCGAATAGGCACATTTAATTGCTTCTCTAAATAATTCACGTAAGAAACAAAAGTGTCAGGAGCATCCTCTAATCGTTCGAGTTTAGTTAAATCCTCTTTCCATCCCGAAACTCTTTCATATATTGGTGTGATGTCATGGTCATTAATATCAAAAGGAAAGTCTGTAACTTTTTCTCCATCAATCATATAATGCGTACAGGCTTTAATTTCATCAAAAATGCTCAGAACATCGCCTTTCATCATAGAAAGCTCTGTTATTCCGTTGATCATAATTGAATATTTTAATTGAACCAAATCAATCCAGCCACACCTTCTTGGCCTTCCGGTAGTTGCTCCAAACTCATGACCTTCTTTCCTCATTAATTCTCCGTCAGAATCATGAAGCTCGGTAGGGAAGGGGCCACTTCCAACTCTTGTACAGTAAGCCTTGAAGATACCAATCACATTACCAATTTTGTTCGGTGGAACACCTAGACCAGTGCAGGTCCCTGCGGTTATGGTGTTTGAAGAGGTAACAAATGGATAGGTTCCAAAATCAATATCGAGCATTGTGCCTTGAGCGCCTTCTGCAAGAATCTTTTTTCCGTCGTTTAGCGCTTTGTTAATGTAGATCTCACTATCTACAAATTGAAGATTCTTCATCACCTCAACTCCTTCAAACCAGCTGTCTTCAAGTTCCTTAAGCTCATATTTGAAATCCTCATAGTGCCTCAAGATGTTCAGGTGTTTTTCAACGAGTGCTTTATATTTTTTCTCAAAATTTGGCGATAAAATATCTCCAACACGCAAGCCATTTCGGCCTGTTTTATCCATATAGGTTGGGCCAATACCCTTTAGAGTCGAACCAATTTTATTCTTTCCTTTCGACATTTCAGATGCAGCGTCGAGCAACTTGTGTGTGGGAAGAATAAGATGAGCCTTTTTTGAAATCAGCAATCTTTCTTCGTGGTTAATATTGAAAGGTTTTAATTGGTCGAGCTCTCCTTTAAAAATAATGGGATCAATCACAACACCATTACCAACAAGATTCATTACGTCTGAATGAAAGATTCCTGAAGGAATGGTATGTAAAACATGCTTAATGCCTTCAAATTCAAGGGTGTGTCCTGCATTAGGACCGCCTTGAAATCGTGCAATAATGTCGTACTTTGGGGTAAGTACATCAACAATTTTTCCTTTCCCTTCATCTCCCCATTGAAGGCCTAATAATACGTCTACTTTCATGAATTTACTTGAATTGATTTAATGCGGCTTCGTTTGAATCATAGATTGAAAACACTTCATTCATTTTTGTGATTTCAAATAGCTGATTAATCATTTTATTTGGATTTGAAATAAAGAGGTCTCCTTGGTTGATTCTACATTTAGTCATGGTTTTGACAAAAACAGAAATACCTGTTGAATTGATATGTGCTAGGTCTGTCAAATCGAATATTACTTTCCAGCTTGACAGTTGATCAATGTGGCTTGATAAACCCTCAATATCACCATCTGAAAGAATTTTTCCGCTAAGCTTTACAACGCTACATTCTCCCTCCATTGTTGTTGAAAATGTCAAGTTCATATTCTATTTCGTTTGTTTTTTAGTACCATAAAAATAAAGAGAGTGATGCTGTATTTCTACACCGAATAGCTCTTCAACTGTTGCTTTAATTTGTTGTATTCTTGGGTCACAAAATTCAATCACTTCTCCCGTGTCCGTGCAAATGACATGGTCATGTTGTTTTGAGCCATGGGATTTTTCAAACTGTGCAATATTGCCACCAAACTGATGCTTACGTACCAAATTACAAGCCATCAATAACTCTATGGTATTGTATAGCGTTGCTCTTGAAACACGGTAATTGTGGTTTTTCATTTTAATATAAAGTGATTCGATATCAAAATGTCCTTTGTATCCGTAGATCTCTCCCAGTATTGCAAACCTTTCAGGTGTTTTTCTATGCCCGTTTTTCTCGAGATAAGCAGAAAAAATTCCCTTTACGGTTTCTTGTAATTTAATTTCAACCATATTGCTGTAGCAAATTTACATATTTATTCAGTTCATGAACACCTATAGTGAATAGGTTATTAGGTATTTACTCACAAAAAACTATTTCCATAAAAAAAAGGGGACGAATCCCCTTTTAAATTATTTGAATAAATGGATTATTTGTTCTTGTCCATTTTCTCTTTCAATTCAGCAAGTGCATCAAGATCACCAAGGGTAGATTTTTCTGCGTTACTGTTAATTGATTTCAGCTTGCTATTTGAAGAACTTGATTTTTTAGGAGCTTTAGTTGTTCCTTCGTATTCTTCATGAGTTCTGATGTGCGATACAACAATTTTTCTTGCATCTTTATTGAATTCAATTACTTGGAAATCCAACGCATCATCTACAGTAGCATTTGCGCCATCGGCTTTTTTAAGATGTTTAGCTGGACAAATTGCTTCAAGACCGTAAGGCAATGATACAATTCCAGACTTATCTTTCATTTCGATGATTGTTCCTGGGTGAACGCTTCCTTCTGTGAAGGTAGATTCAAATACTTCCCATGGATTTTCTTCGATTTGTTTGTGGCCTAAAGAAATTCTTCTGTTCTCTCTATCTATTTCTAGAACGATAACTTCAAGTTCCTCATCTGTCTTACAGAATTCAGATGGATGCTTGATTTTCTTTTGCCATGACAGGTCAGAAATGTGGATTAATCCATCAACTCCTTCCTCCAATTCAACAAATACTCCAAAATTTGTAAAGTTTCTAACTTTAGCAGCATGCTTAGTATTTACAGCATATTTCGTTTCGATATCACTCCAAGGATCTGGCATCAACTGCTTAATTCCTAAAGACATCTTTCTTTCTTCTCTATCTAGAGTAAGAACGACTGCTTCAACAGAATCTCCAATTTTCATAAAGTCTTGGGCAGAACGTAGGTGTTGAGACCAGCTCATTTCTGAAACGTGAATCAAACCTTCAACTCCTGCAGCGATTTCGATGAATGCACCGTAGTCAGCCATAACAACAACTTTACCAGTTACTTTATCGCCAATTTCCATTTTAGCATCTAATGCGTCCCATGGATGTGGTTGTAATTGCTTCAATCCAAGAGCAATTCTTTTCTTCTCGTCATCAAAGTCAAGAATTACAACATTGATTTTGGAATCAAGCTCAAGCAATTCTTCTGGATGAGTCACTCTTCCCCAAGAAAGGTCTGTGATATGAATTAAACCATCAACGCCTCCTAGGTCAATAAATACTCCGTAAGAAGTGATGTTTTTAACAATACCTTCGAGAACCTGTCCTTTTTCAAGACCAGATATGATTTGTTTCTTTTGTTCTTCAAGCTCAGCTTCGATAAGCGCTTTGTGAGAAACAACAACATTTCTAAATTCTTCGTTTATTTTCACCACCTTGAATTCCATATTCTTTCCAACATAGATGTCATAATCGCGAATTGGTTTCACATCAATTTGTGAACCTGGAAGGAAGGCTTCGATACCAAATACGTCTACAATCAAACCACCTTTAGTACGGCATTTAACGAGACCTGTAATGATTTCACCTGTTTTCAACACTTCATTCACTCGAATCCACGCACTGTGCATTCTAGCTGTTTTGTGTGAAACTACAAG
>DAIPZI010000099.1:0-5312 GCA_036782275.1 Crocinitomicaceae bacterium | reverse complement strand
TCACACCAAACACAGCCAACATCGCATCCGCCAAGACGAATAAAATAAGCAGGAGTACCCGTATATTTACCTTCTCCTTGGATGGTAAAAAACTCCTCCATTACTGGTAATTCATCCGCCATCTTTTTCAAATTTGGACATAAAGTTAATCAATTGACTTGTTCAGATAAAGGAAATTTATGATCAATCGCAATTTCATACATTGAATGTTGAATTTCACCGAAAATTAATGGGTATAAGTATTTAGTTATATTTGTTTTACAAACTTTTTACTTATGATTAAATTTTACTTCTTGATTCTTACACTATTCTTATCAACAGGAATAGTTGCGCAACAGATTAACAACGGTAATATGGAGGATTGGGATGACCTTGGTTCATCTTCCGAAGAACCATCAAATTGGAATAGTTTTATGTCTGCGACAGGAGGGCTTGCCTTTTTCGGTTCCCAGCAAGTTGAGCAGTCAACAGATGTTTCATCATCATCAACGGGGATGTATAGTGCTAGGGTTTTTTCTAAAAGTACTCTTGGAATTATCGCCAATGGGAATTTAACTTTAGGTAGAATTAATATGGGTAGCAGTACTCCAAGTAGTCCAGACAACTATAATTTCACCAGTACTTCGGATAATGAATTTTCACAGGCGCTTACATCGATGCCTGATTCATTGGCTTTTTGGGTAAAGTATAATGCAAATAGCAATACTGACTCGGCTCGTGTTCGTGCTGTAATTCATGATGATTATGAGTACAGAGACCCAACAGATGCGGGATCAGAATCTCACACTGTTGCAGTTGCGAGTTTAAATTATGTTCCTACAAATGGATGGGAAAGGAAAGTTATTCCGTTTCAATACGTTGGACCGTCATCAACTCCGGAATATATACTCATCACTTTTACCACCAATAGTGTTCCTGGAGGAGGTTCTGCTGGTGATGAGATTTTTATTGATGATGTTGAGCTAATTTATAATTCCTCAGCAGAATTACAACAGGTTGAAATTAAAAAATGGGTCGCTTATCACCATACCTCGGGGCTTCAGCTTTCACACGAATTTGAGTCGAATGAAATGGTTTACATAAGCAATTTGATGGGGCAAAAAATCCATTTTGGTACCGCAGAAGAATTAAGTGGAATAAAACTTAATACCGGAATGTACATTGTTTCACATCGTTCAGGTTCGGCTAAAATAATTTCTGAATAAATAAAATGGTTAGATTCTTTTCTTGCATCCTATTCCTTTTGGTTGGTTTTATTTCATGGACACAAAACAATTCAAAAATTCATGGAAAAGTCACGGATGAAACTGGAGAAGTATTAACAGGGGCTTCTATTATATACAGAACCGACGTTTCTATCGGTGCGATTGCTGATTTTGACGGCAAATTTGAGCTTATTGTTCCCGCTGGAAAGTGTAAATTAATTTGCAGATACACTGGGATGAAAACGGATACCGTTACCTTCAATCTTTTACCTAATGAGAGTAAGGAAGTAAATTTCTCTCTTTTTTCTTATGTCAAAGAGTTTAAAGAGGTAGACGTGAAGGTCGGTAAATTTGATAAACCGATTGAGGAACAGACAGTATCTATGATCGTTATCAAACCAGAGTTGATCGAAAATAAAAATACACGAAGTATTGAAACAGCATTAGACCAAACACCGGGGCTCAATATTCTTGACGGTGAACCTCAAATCAGGGGGGGGAGCGGATTCACCTTCGGAGTTGGATCTAAAGTGGCCGTTATCGTAGATGACATGCCAATGCTTTCTGGGGATGCAGGACGGCCTGAATGGGGATTCATTCCTGTCGAAAACATTAGTCAGATAGAGGTCGTTAAGGGTGCAGCATCTGTTTTGTCGGGAAGCTCAGCCCTTTCAGGATCAGTAAACATAAGAACAGCATACCCTACCTCAAAACCGAAAACCAAAATTAATATTTATACTGGCGTTTATTCGAAGCCTAGTCAAGCCGATGCTGCATGGTGGAATCAATATCCTGGAATTTTTGGGGCTAACTTTTTACATTCTCAAATGTTTGGGAACCTCGATGTAGTTGTTGGTGGAAATATAAATTATGACCACGGATATATTGGGCCTCCAATTACAGATTCAATTGTAGCGACCGTATTTCCAGATACAATCACCAATTTTAGTGAATCCGATTTGATTTCTAAAAGAGCAAGAGTCAACTTTAATTTGAGGTATCGTTCAAAAAAAATAAAGGGATTGAATTATGGATTGAATGGAAACTTCATGAAAATGCATACGAACATGCCATTGGCTTGGTTAAATGATTCAACGGGGCTTTATAGAGCATATCCAGGAGCCATATTTTTGCAGGATCAACTGATTTTTAATCTTGATCCTTTTGTCCATTTTTTCTCAGGAACAAATGGGAAGCATTATTTGAGAGGAAGATTATTGAGGGTTGATAATAACATGAGCGCGAATCAATCCAATAATGCGACAACTTATTATGGAGATTACATGTTTAAGAAGAAGTACGAAGAATTCAATAACCTTGAATTTGTTGGGGGCTTGACGTCGACGTACACCAATTCTTTTTCAAATATTTACATTGGTTCGGGTACTCCTAATAATCGAATATGGAATGTTTCAGCCTATACTCAGCTTGAAACAAAGCTGAAAAATATTCTGACATTATCTGCTGGAGGTCGACTAGAGTATTTTCAGCTCAACGATACCATTACCGCCTTGAAACCTATTTTTCGCGCAGGATCTAGCCTTAAAATATATCAAGAGACATATTTAAGGGCATCCTATGGTCAAGGCTACAGATTTCCAACCATTACAGAACGTTTTATACGAACGGGAGTGGGTAATTTTGGCGTATTTCCAAACCCAAACTTGCTTCCGGAAAGTAGCTGGAATGCTGAGGTAGGAATTAAACAAGGTTTGAAATTTGGAGGTTTATATGGATATATTGACGTGGCCGGATTTTGGCAGGAATATCAAAACACAATTGAATACATGTTTGGTATATGGAATGAGCTAACATCTGTTGAATCGATGGGGTCTAGTGCAGGTTTTATGTTTCTCAACACCGGCGATTCACGAGTTGTAGGAATTGATGCATCCTTTACCGGTTTTGCTGAATTTAAAAATGATAGTAAAATGATGTTTTTAATGGGGTACAATTATATTGTTCCGAGAACATTGACTCCTGATTACGTCTATGCAATTGATTCTAATCAAAGACAATTTAGTTATAATTCAACTTCTTTGGATAATTCTCAAGGAATACTTAAATACCGATTTTTACACAATGTAAAGTTGGATTGTGAATATACTTGGAAGGATAAACTTTCAGTTGGAGCAAGTGCCAAGTATTTTTCGAAAATTGTGAATATGGATGCCATAATTAAAGATTTTGAGGAATTTACAACAGATGTTGAGGTATTACAAGATCTACAATACATGGATTTTTTCAATTCGCACCGTTTTGGCAATTGGATTTTTGATGCGCGTGTATCGTTCAACCTTAATGATTCCCATAAGCTTGCTTTAATTGGAAGTAATATCCTCAATCGATCATATTCCTTGCGACCTCTTAAAATTGAACCGCCAAGAACCATTAGCCTACAATACACCTATAAATTAGAAGGCAAATCAAAGTGATTTTATTCGCTTAGCATGTTTTTTAGCAGGTTTAGTGCGCAAAGGGTAGTCATGTGAATGTTACGCTCTCTGTGTTGACTAAATTGAAATTTATGGGCAATTGTTTGATCACAAGTGGATATTGCTACCCAAACCATTCCAACAGGTTTCTCATCGCTTCCACCAGTTGGACCTGCAACCCCGGTTGTTGAGATACAAACATCTACACCAAGGTTTAAACGTCCTCCCTCTGCCATCTCTTTAGCAACTTGCTCACTGACCGCACCGAACTGGTTTAAACTTTCCTCAGAAACATTTGCTAAGCGTTGTTTTAAGTCATTGGAGTACGTCAATAGAGATCCCATAAAATATGATGAAGCACCAGAAACTTCAGTAATGTAGCTGGCGAGTTTCCCGCAAGTACAACTTTCAACTGTTCCAATACTAAGACTTTTAGATGTTAACAATTCACCAATAACTGATGGTAAAGTATCGGAGTCATATCCAAATAGATACTTGGGTATCAGTTGTTCCAATTCGGTAAATAGTTCATCTATCGCATCAGCATCGTTGTCGCCATTAGTCGATGTAATTCTGAGCTTAACTAGACCAGGAGATGGCAAATAAGCCAATGAAAGTCCTTTGCTGTAAACCTTTTCTTCCCATTCTTTAATGATTTCAGCTAAAAAAGATTCTCCTTTGCCCTGAGTCATTGCTGTTTTATAATACATCGATTTCAGCTCAAACAAAGATTGAAGTTTAGGAATAGCTTCTTCGGACATAATTCCTTTCATTTCATAAGGGACACCTGGTAAGCTAATGTATATGGTATGATCACGCTCAAACCACATTCCCGCCGCTGTTCCATAATTATTTTCAAGAATTTGACAAGATATTGGCAATTCGGCTTGCAAATTGTTGGATTCCAACATTGGACGGTTTCTTAAAGCGAAAAATGCTTTGATTTTTTCTAATGTCGGTTCATGTATCTCCAATGAAGTATTGAAAAACTCACATAAGGTATGTTTTGTAATGTCATCTTTTGTGGGGCCTAATCCTCCTGTAATTATTACACAATCAGTATTTTCTTTAATGTCATTTAGACTATCAAGAATCTCGTTTTTTTGATCAGCTATGGAAACGGTTTTAACAATATTGGCACCAATATTAGATAGTGCTTTACCTATCCAAGATGCATTTGTATTAATGGTTTGACCAATTAGCAGTTCGTCTCCAATAGAAATAATTTCTATATTCATTTTTTTTTGAATTTTGCAATAGACTCAATGTGCCCAGTGTGAGGGAATTGGTCGACCAAGCTATAATTCTGAAGTTCAAATCCAGCATCTTTCAGAATAGATGCATCTCGTGCTTGAGTTGAAGGATTACATGAGATATAAACCAAGCTACTTGCGCCTAGTTCAATTATTTTTTTTAATGTTTTTGGTGCAATACCAGCTCTTGGTGGGTCTAAAATGATGGTATCTATTTTACCAATATATTCAGGGTGAGATTTTAGAAATTTCCCAACATCAGCGGCATAAAAACTAAGGTTTTGAAGACCATTTTCACTTGCGTTTTTTTTAGCATCTTCAATGGCTTGTTCTACAATATCAACACCGATTATTTTTACCTTATCATTCCTTTTTGAAAGCAGTTGTCCGATTGTTCCGGTTCCACAGAACAAATCCAT
>DAIPZI010000098.1:0-5430 GCA_036782275.1 Crocinitomicaceae bacterium | reverse complement strand
TCTCATCTGTTGCCTCATTAATAAGTGTTCGGGCCAAATTGGTATCAAGATATATCCTCAGCTGTGACGCTAATGAATCCTCACCGATAACGGTTGGATCCAAAGGCTTTGGCGTAATTACAGCATGTTCCGCAGGTACCAAGTTTACACCATTGTGTGATAAGGAATTGAAAGAATAATATGTAGAATCTATTGAAAGAGATTCATCAAGCTGATACACTTCAAAAGTTTGATCATCAAGCTCCCCATAATATCCCAAATATTCTAATCCAATGACAAATGAATCAATTACAATGGTTGACGGATCCGCAAAATTTGGATCTGCACTAGCGAGTCTTAATTGCGTGTAAAACGAAGAAGAAAACGCTCCAAACAACGGATCATTGTATGAACCCAATAATACATTAGATGCATTGTCGGAAATAATCGAATCTTCAATAATAGAATAGGATAAGATATCAAATGTATCTACCGATGTGCCTTCCAATAGAGAATTCTGATCTATTAAATCTGAACCCAATTGGTATTCTTTTTTCTTGCATGAAATCAATGCAACTGACATGAATAAGAACAAGAAAAGAATACGAGACATCATGTAGGATTATGCCAAAGCGGGTTCTTGAATCACTTTGTCATAAAAATCTGAAAGCTCTTTAGCCAGATGCTCCTCTTCAACAAAATCCAATTTGTGAGCAGCCAATCCATCATAGACTTCTTTTAGATCTGCATCCATTTCTTCAGAAGAAAGATTCACTCCATCAAAGAACTGTAACATGTTCTTGGAATAATTTAAGAATGACGTGTCTTTAAACTTTTCACAGACCGCATCATCAAATCCTTCAAACTTTAACTTTTCAGCAAATCGCTTGTCCCAATCTGTTTTGTAGCTGTCGTTATACAAGCTGTATACAACTTTCGTTTCTTTAAAATGAGGGTCTTTGTTATACATCTCCTTGATGTACAATCCCATGATTCCCGTCATGTATCCGTGGCAATGAATAACATCCGGTTGCCAGCCCAATTTTTTAACGGTTTCAAGGACGCCTCTACAAAAGAAAATAGACCGTTCATCATTGTCTTTAAACTCTTTGTCTTTTTCGTCTGTCAAGGTATATTTACGACGGAAATATTCATCGTTATCTATAAAATAAACCTGCATTCTAGCCGCGGAAACAGAAGCCACTTTGATGATAAGTGGGTGATCTTGATCATCAATACATATATTTAAACCTGAAAGTCTGATTACTTCGTGAAGCTGATGTCTTCTTTCGTTAATCACTCCAAAACGAGGCATAAATACGCGTATTTCTTTTCCAGCTTCTTGAATAACTTGTGGAAGCTTTCTCGCAGTTGCTGAAATTTCTGATTTCGGTAAAAATGGTGATATCTCTTGTGAAATGTATAGGATTTTTTTCTTTTCCATATGATTTATTAGGAGTGCAAAAGTACGGATTTTTATCTAACTTTCCCAAAAAGAATTAGCTTTGCCTCCTATTATTACTAGAAAAATGGACACTTTTAGAACTTTTTATGATTTTATTAAGCTAAAAGAACACGTAAGTCATTTAGGAAATGGGCTTTCCATTGGTTTGGTGCCCACGATGGGTGCATTACATACTGGGCATTTGGCTCTCGTTGAAAAAGCCGCCCGCGAAAATGACATCGTTGTCGTCACCATTTTTGTTAACCCTAAACAGTTTAATAATCCAACGGATCTAAAACAATACCCAAGAACCATAGAAACGGACATTGATTTATTGTCTTCGCATAAAAATGTAATCATCTGTATTCCAAATGAAAGTGATGTTTACCCCAAAGAGGATCCCTATTCTCCAATTAATTTGGGCGTCTTAAACAAGGTCCTTGAAGGAAAATATCGCCCTGGACATTTTCCCGGCGTAGCACACGTCGTTCACAATTTTTTTCACTTCATCGAACCTACAAGTGCCTATTTTGGGTTAAAAGATTATCAACAATTTGCCGTGATTAGCGAAATGGTAAAACAGTCCCAGCTAAAAGTGAGAATCGAAGGCTGCGAAACCGTCCGTGATCAAAACGGTTTAGCGCTTAGCAGCAGAAACCTAAACCTTAACGAAAATCAGCTTCAGGATGCATTGATTATTATTGACACCTTAAGATTTGTGAAAAACCACAAGAATGATTTTGAAATTGACCACTTGTTAGAAAAAGCGAAAGATTTCTTTAACAAAGGCAAGCTTAATTTGGAATATCTTGACATTGTAGACGCTCAAAGTTTTGAAAAGGTAACCCACCTAAATCAAAAGTCTGTTTGTTGCATTGCTGCATTTTGTGGTCAAGTAAGGCTGATTGACAACATATTACTTTGAATGACGTTTAAATAAACGCATTGCACCTCTATGAAAGGAACAACTATAAATACACTTCTGAAGGTACTCGTCTCTCTTGGATTAGGGGTCTACCTGACATGGTATTTATTCGACATCATGAGTGAAGAAGACATTGCGGTTTTTAAAAAAACCATAATAAATTCTAATTATTGGTTGATTGCTCTTTCATTAATTCTTGCCCTCGTCTCTTATTTTTCGAGGGCTTATCGGTGGGGCTACACCCTTTGGCCAATGGGATATAAAAGTTCTTTTAAAAATCAATATCACTCCATAATGATTGGATACTTGGTAAACATGACCATTCCAAGGGCGGGGGAATTCTCAAGAGCGGTAATGCTAAAAAGGTCCGACAATATTCCAATAGGCCCAGGGTTTGGAACCATTGTAACTGAAAGAATTATTGACATGATCATCATGTTTTCACTTGCCGCACTTGCCATTTTAATTAGCCCAAATGAAACCTCGATCATCTTTAAACGAATTAAAGAAAGCTTTGTGGGTACATCATCAGAAGATGGCGGAAGTGGGTTTTGGATGTATGCTCTTATTGTCTTCGGATTAATCTTGCTTGGTTTACTTTTCATTACAAGAATTCGTCAACGTATTTTAGAATTTCTCAACTCTTTAAAGGAGGGCTTATCGTCCATTTTTAAAGTAAAGCAGTATTGGGCATATTTGTTTCACACTCTCATTATTTGGATTTCCTATTTGGTGATGTTTGCTTTGCCTTTTTATGCCATTGAAGGCACCTCTAACGTTCCTTTTAGCGGAATGCTCTTGGCTTTTTCGTTTGGTGCCCTTGGTATTTCCTTTACAAACGGGGGCATGGGTGCCTATCCTCTATTGATTGGAATCACTACGGCCTATTATCTTCAGAAGCAGGGGGTTGAAAATGCTGACGCGATTGGAAACGCCCTTGGCATGGTCATCTGGGCCACACAAACTATATTTTTAATACTTTTAGGTCTCATATCACTCGTCTTGATGCCGAGAAAATACAACACGGATGAAAAGCGATAACGCCTCTTTTTTGGAAAAGGAAATGGACCTCGACACCCTGCAAAAAAAAGTTGCTGCGTGGAGGTCTGAAAAGCTGACCGTCTGCTTTACCAATGGCTGCTTCGATATTCTTCACCTTGGACATGTAACCTACTTAGAAAAAGCAGCAGCACAAGCCGATATTATGATTGTGGGTGTGAATAGTGATCGTTCTGTTAGGGCCCTTGATAAAGCCCCTAATCGACCCATTAACCCTGCGTCTGCACGAGCAAAGGTTATTGCATCTCTCGCCTCTGTTGGCGCTGTAGTTGTCTTTGATGAGGACACTCCAAAAGAACTGATTTCAAAAATAGTCCCTGATGTTCTTGTGAAAGGTGGTGACTATGACCCCGATGAAACGGATGCCGCTCATCCAAAATATATTGTAGGAAGAAACACGGTATTAAAAAATGGTGGACGCATACACACGGTTGATCTTGTTGATGGATTCTCAACAACTTCAGTTATTAATAAAATGAAACGATAAGCTGTCTATGGCTCCAGCTTTCAAAGGAGCAATACGAGAGTTCCTAAGGCAATACAAAAAACCAAGATCCAGTCTCTTTTCATTAAACTTTCTTTAAACCAATATAATCCGGCAAGAATCATAACCGCCTCAAATAGCACTGCTATTATAATGTTTAAATACACGGGAATCTTTTCCAAAGAATAGTTTGCACCAATATTCCCACAAGCAACACAAAACCCAATCCAAAAACAAATCCGAAAATCCGCCTTTTTTAACAACTGCATTTTCAGCGTTCTTTCCTTTAACATCACGAGATAAATGCAAGAGATAAGCACACAAACCTCCATGATTAAACTAAAATTGTAAACCCCAAAAGTTTCTATCGAAATGGGATACAAAACAAAAGAAGTCCCCCAAAAGAAGGAAGACAATAAACAGAGGTATATTTCTTTTGAAAGACGGAATGTTTTTAGATAGGTAAATTGGTGATAAACGAGTGCTCCAAAAAGCAATAGAAAGGATAAAATTGCATTCAAACCAACCGCCTCATCATAAAGGAAATAAGCGGTTACAAAAGAGAATAAAGCGGCCATTGAAACGAATGGTGCCACGACGGTATATCTTCCGTGCTTTAACGCATTGGTAAAATAATACAAACCGTAGAAGCTAAAAAAACAGATGGCTGTTGCGAATAGCCAATCCTCAAGTGATGCTTTGAAAAACGGATTTAATGAAACCCCATCTTCAATGAGAAACGAGAAAAAACTAATAAACACTAAAGAAAAAAGAATGCTGAAAATAGTTCGGTAAAAGATCAAATGATAATTCAGCCCTCTCGGAAGAATCTTCTTCCAGAGCATCCCTGAAACAAGGTAAAATAGTGAGGATACAATTTTAATTAAAACTCCTGTCATTTTAGGTAATAGCGTCAGTAGAGGTTCTCGTGGCCTTCAAATCTTAGACCACATGCTAGTTATTGCTTCGCTCGAGATATAGAATATACAATTAAAATAAAACTCAAAATTAATAATCCATTTATAATTATATAAATAGCCTCGGAAAATGTTAAAAAATTGAATATTAGATTGCTAATTAATGCCACGAAGAAAAATATACCAGATACAACCTTAATATTTGAAGTGGTCCTCGGCTCTTCAAAATTCACACCTAAACTCAATATCAATGAAACCGAAAGAAACAAGAAACCACCACCGCTTAGAAGCATCTTATTTTCACCATGGTGAAAAGTATATAAACCAAATGCGATAAGTGCACTTATTGCAATGGCTATTATTGTTTGTGCAAAATTTATTTTCATAATTATTATTTAGGTAATGGTGGTGGGGTAAGCGCTACTAGTTTCAAGATTTCTGGCAATTGTTCTACAAGCAGCCAGTTTGTTAGGCCTGGCTTCCACATATAGGTCTGTTTATCAATAGTTTTAGACTCAATCAATTTGAGTATTTCAGAACTATTTAGGGGACCTATTCGATCGCCTTCTACAACAGCATAATAAATAGGCTCTGTTTCCATTTTGTTCATGGCTCCTGGTAC
>DAIPZI010000097.1:3657-5455 GCA_036782275.1 Crocinitomicaceae bacterium | reverse complement strand
ATCCAAGATTTTTACCATTCATCCCTCTGATAAAATGAAGTGACATCAACTCTTCTGGTGAAGCTCCCATATTTTTAGCATCTTCAAATTCACGTTCAGACTTAATATCGATACTAAGATAGGCCGATTGCCTTTTACTTGGGCATTCCATGTAGACCTTAGAAAAATAATAATTGGAGGCCGCATTCCTTTTCATAATTCGAAGCACCCCTGCATATTGATCCATGGCCCAATAAGATATGAATGACTTTTTATCTTTAAAATAGCTTTCATAAATATCAATTACTTTTTGGTATGAGCCATAATAGCGGTGTAGCTTTATCAACTGATAATGCATGCGTTCTTTTATAAATCCACTTTTAAATTGAGCCATAAGCCTTTGGGCCTTTTCAAGCATTCTATTTTGTTCGACAGGATCTTTGGCGATGGGCTTTTCGTCCCAAGAGTCAGGAACCAGTGTTTTTAAATAATTTTCTAGCTCAAGTGCATATTCAAGATATTGAATAAACTCTTTTTCTTTTTGTGTTATTTGTCTAGGCTTGCTTGTTTTTGATTGTAAATCCTTTAGCTCAAGATCTTGCCCCTTAAATCCGTCACGTCGATACATGGTTTTTATAAGGTCTTCTTCTTGATATTTCCCTTCTAAAAAAAGACTCCATTCTTTGATATTTAAATCCACGGAATTGTTTTCTTTTTTAAATTCATTGGGATAAAACCATAAATTGAATTTTTGAGGCTCATTCTCTTGACTTAACACAAGGTTTTCATCAAAGAGGTGGTAATACGTTAGCCCATAGCTCCCCGTGCAATTAGACGTGCTGAACGAGATGGCACTACTTATAAATAAGAGAATTAATTTGATCGAGTTGTTGTTTGTCATAGTCTTCAATGTTGGCATGGCTCAAGTGATAATAAATCAGTTTGTCAAAGTTTAAAGTAGAAAGAAGCTTAGCTGTTTGTTCGAGCTCTTTTAAGTCAACCTCTTCAAACCTTATCTCATCGTCAATTGATAAAAATTGACCTTTAATATAAAAATTATCTTTTACTAAGAAACGATTATTTGTTGCCGAAACAATGTGGCTTTGCATACTCGTTTTATCCACATTATTGAGAATAGAAGACAATTGACCCAAACGATATACCAAAGCCCACTTATAAATAGGAAGAGCAACACTTGACTTAAGAGGGTAGGTCATTCCCTTTTTTAAGTACTGGGTTACTAGATGGTAACTAAAGATTGAATTGGATTCATTAATGTTCTCGATCTCTCCAATGTTATAGCACATTAAAACACCACGATCAACAGGTGGGACTCCCGTTTTTTTCCAGTACTTATATTGATGCAAACGTATGGTCGCCGACAATTTCTTGTTGGATAATTGCTCATTCGCTTTTTTAAGAAACCTAAAGTAATTCTCTTTACTCCCCATAGTCCAATCACAGTCAAACTGCACTTCCTTAAAGCTAAGCTTATTGTTTTCTGCAATAGACTGAATGAGTTTGACCGTTCTTGTGGCAAGGTTTTCTGGATTCACTTGGCCTGAAGAGAAAATATCATTGGTGATAAATACACATGGAATAATGGAGTAATTGCTTGCGCTGGTTTTAAAATCAATTTTCGCAACAGGTTCGGGTTGACCATTTACCATTTTCACATCAAAAAACTTGACATATAATTCTTTAGATCCGAGCTCTTTAAGAAGCTTTTTTTGATTTTTGTTTAAGCTGAATTCTTGTCTCCAATAATAAAATGAAGGCGGCTGTTTTTGTTTTTGATTGTCTTGACATGAACAAAAAA
>DAIPZI010000097.1:0-3647 GCA_036782275.1 Crocinitomicaceae bacterium | reverse complement strand
AAAAAATACTTAATCAAGGCTTATAATTGTTTGGTCTGATTTCAGAAACTAAAGATAAAAAAACATCTTTTGATTTTGGAACGCTCTTTGTATTTGATATTCAAATTGAAAGGTATGCGCTTAAATCGTTATGGTATTGTCATTATATTACTTGGAGGATTATTTGCTTTCACATTGAATGAAAAAAAAATCCGTTCTGAAGCTGACCCAATAAGAAAGCTGAAACAAGCCGCATTTAAAAAAGGAGAGTTTTTACGCTATGACGTTTCTTATGGTTATTTCGATGCGGCGGAAGCCACCCTAGAAGTTAAAAAGACCTCCACAATAATCAAAGGTCGAAAAACAATGCATGTTGTCGGTAAAGGGAAATCAAAAGGAGCCCTTAGCTTGTTTTTTAAAGTCGAAGATCGATATGAAACTTATATTGATGAAGAAGGTATTTTACCATGGAAGTTTATACGACATGTTCGGGAGGGCGGCTATGAATTAGACCGAAATATTGACTTTAATCACTTCTCAAATAAAGCTACAGTTTTCCAAAATGAATCAAAAGATTATAAGGTGAAACCAAACACTCAAGACTTACTATCTGCATTTTATTATGCAAGAACTCTTGATCTACAGAATGCCAAAGAAGGACAAGAATTCATCATCAACACCTTTTTCGATAGAGAAATGTACCCACTGAAAATCAAGTTTTTAGGAAAAGAGATCGTTAAAACAAAGCTTGGTGAATTCAATTGTTTGAAATTTCGTCCCATGGTAGAGAAGGGGCGGGTTTTTAAAGAGGAAGAAGACATGACTATGTGGATAAGTAACGACACGAATAAAGTACCTATTCGATTAAAAACAGACTTGCTTATAGGCTCCATTGAAATGGACTTAATCGAATATAAAAACCTGCCCTCACCGCTTAATCAGAAGAAGAAGTAGACTCTTTTATAATGAAGTTCAGAGGTCATTAGTCACATTCAAAAACCTCACCTTCTTCATCCCAGCACTTTTGACTCACCAGCTTTCCGTCCTTATAAATGGCTTCCTTAAATAATTGTCCAGATTTGTACCATTCGCGAGTAAAACCATCTTTAACTCCATTTTTGTAGCTGGTTTCCCACCACATCATACCATTTCTCCATTTTTCGTAGACTGTTCCATTAAATGGTGTGTTATTCATCCTAAGATAGACCTGGTCTGCGTAGGAGTAATAGGTGGTTTGGTCAACATGCAGCTTGTTTTTAAGAATAACATAGGGGCTTGAGGTTTCCGTAGATACTACTTCTGCTGCAGAGCTTAACACTTCTGGAGTGTTATCATTTAACGCTTCAGACACTTTCACATCAGTTTGAGCATTAACATTATACATTGAGTGAAATAAGAAGAAAACGACTAAACTCTTTTTCATAACGCTTTCTATTTGAGTTCAATATAGTAAACTTCATTCCGATTATATTCTTAAATGAATATTTGTGGAGCGCTGGTTTTCAAATACCTATATTATCTGTTTATGACAACATAATTATTGTGATGTACACGCGTGTATAATGTCTTAAAAGTTATTATTCGCGCTACTGAAAAAAAGATCTTTTTCATAATGAAGAGTTCGAGAAACCTTAAATCATAAAAAAATCTAAGGGATGTAAACACATAGTGACTATTACTCAAAGCTAATCCTTGATGATTTTGATGGTTTTTAAAGTGCCATTTGACCCTTTTACACTAACGGCATAGACTCCTTGTGTTAAAAGAGACATATCAATTTTAAAAGAATTGTTGATGTATGCCCGAATTTTTCCTTTATAAATTTGTTGATTTATTCGCCCTGTCATGTCTCTTAAGCTTATACTATAAAAAGCCTGATCCGTTGTCGTGAGGGATATTGATGTTGTGTTTTTTGTTGGGTTTGGAAAAGCCGAAAGCGCTAAATCCACACTTTTAGATTTATATGTTGTTTCCTGGTCGAGCAATCCAGCATTGCCATCACAATCATTTTGTTCATCACAAGAGCCTAAAGTACAACCTATTGCCAAGTGTGCAGGGACTGCAGATTCATTAATACAAATTGTATGGGCATTATTGGGATTTCCAGGAGGAATTTGACACATTTCTACTTTCATATTTCCACTATTACCTGTTTGACACTCTACGTTTATAACACAGACTGAAACCTCATCAATCGCTTCACATCCACTTGCATCAATTACTGTAACTATATAAATTTGACTTGCCTCTGGGCAAACAGTTATCTCTTCTCCTGAGAATGATTCTGATGCGGATTCCCATGAATAACTGTATGGCTCATTTCCCCCACTAGCTAATGCACTAATACTCGTGCATTCAGTTGGTTCATATCCATAATATACCGTCTGATTTTCACTTGTTTCTAACGAAAGGTCACAATTAGAAAAGTTAAGAGCCATTTCAACTGCGGCTGCGGCATCAAGGCGCCCTGCCCCAATCAGTCCAGCATAGTTTGGGTTTACATCATCAACATGAAAAGAAGATGTTTTTAATATGGTTTCAATATCCATATTAGTTAAATTTGAATTTACAGCAAGCATAAGTCCCACCGTGCCCGTAACCATTGGAGTTGCATATGATGTGCCGCTGCCGATTATGAACCAGCCTTGTGCAGGGGAGAGAACCAAGTTGTATCCTGGTGCACTCAAATCAACCCTGTTGTTGTGCTGGTGTGTTGTGCTTGGATTGCCTATTATTCGTTCGTGATTATTACTCGATCCAACACTTGTAACGGAAAAAACATGGTTACAAGATGCGGGGTAAACATGGGTGCCTGGTCCACTGCACGTTGATCCATTTCCGGCAGCAGCCACAAGAAATGTCCCATTGTTATATGCTTCATCAATAATATCCTGAGTATATTCACTGTCAACACATCCTGATGTCCAACTCATATTAATCACTCTTGCCCCTGCATAAGACGCTGCCAAAACATCATTATAATTCATTTGATAAAGTGCCAGCTTCGTATCATAACCAATAGAGGCCATGCCCGCACCATTATTGGTTGCTCCAGCAGCCGTAATA
This sequence comes from Crocinitomicaceae bacterium, assembly GCA_036782275.1. GTDB lineage: Bacteria > Bacteroidota > Bacteroidia > Flavobacteriales_D > Crocinitomicaceae > UBA952. Next base: position 602 of record DAIPZI010000097.1, on the reverse strand, counting down.
GCTACAGCCGTACCATGGGTGATCGAGGAGTTATTACTCGCATCATAATAAACAATTTCATCAGCCAAGTCAACATTCGTCACTTGATAGTTTTGATCAGAAATAGCAACATATATATTTGGGTCTCCGTGGGTGATGTCCCATGCGGCAGGGGCATTAATCAAATCTAAAGCATAACTCGAAGGAAATGTTGGATAGTCATTCGGAACATCCAAGGCTTGATAATTTGGAGCTAATTCTACTTGTGAAACAACATCTACTTTATTGACTAAAGTAGTATAAAGATCCACTTCATTACAATTACATGATATTTCATATACTCGCTGTAGCTTAAGACTTCGTGATGCCGGTAGTGCTCTTTCTACTGAAACTATGTTTAAATTATTAATGGCTTTGTTAAATGCCGAATTTGTGGACACAAGTTGTCCATTCAAGAGTTTTGGCACTTGTTTTATGGGAATTGTTGCCCAAACTTTTCCTAGCTGGGCATGAGAATTTAAAAAAGAAAGTAGAAAGTAAAAGGTAAGGCACGTTAATTTTAATAAGCGATGTGATTTCATGATGTTTAGTTTAATAGTTTGATCGTTTAACTTGTCTGTCGG
>DAIPZI010000096.1:0-5543 GCA_036782275.1 Crocinitomicaceae bacterium | reverse complement strand
CCTTTGGGACCATTATATGGTGGCCGTTTTGCCACTTCTGATTTGAATGATTTATACCGCCGTGTTATCATTAGAAACAACCGATTGAAGCGTTTGGTTGAAATCAAAGCGCCAGAAGTCATTCTAAGAAACGAAAAGCGCATGCTACAAGAATCAGTAGACTCTCTTTTTGATAATACACGAAAGTCATCAGCGGTAAAAACGGATTCCAACCGACCTTTGAAATCACTTTCAGATTCTCTCAAAGGAAAGCAAGGTCGTTTCCGTCAAAACTTACTTGGAAAACGTGTGGATTATTCAGCGCGTTCTGTAATTGTTGTTGGACCAGAGTTGAAATTATTTGAATGTGGATTGCCTAAAAATATGGCAGCGGAATTGTACAAACCTTTTATTGTTAGAAAATTAATAGAAAGAGGGATTGTAAAAACCGTTAAATCTGCTAAGAAAATTATCGATAAAAAAGAGCCTGTAGTTTGGGATATTTTGGAAAATGTTCTGAAAGGACATCCTGTTCTACTGAACCGTGCTCCTACTTTACACCGTTTGGGAATTCAAGCATTCCAGCCTAAGTTGATAGAAGGAAAAGCGATTCAATTACACCCACTTGTGTGTACGGCTTTTAATGCTGATTTTGATGGAGATCAAATGGCAGTTCACTTGCCATTGGGACCTGAAGCTATTTTGGAAGCGCAGCTTTTGATGCTTGCCTCTCATAATATCTTAAACCCTGCAAACGGTTCACCTGTTACAGTACCTTCACAAGACATGGTGCTCGGTTTGTATTATATGACCAAGTTGCGAAAGTCTACGAAAGCAGTCAAAATTTTAGGGGAAGGTTTAACCTTTTATTCACCTGAAGAAGTCATCATTGCGTACAATGAAAAATGTGTGGATTTAAATGCACAAATTCGTGTTAGAACCGAAGATTTCAATGCCGAAGGTGTATTGGAAACTCAGTTGATTGAAACGACTGTAGGACGTGTACTTTTTAATGAAAAAGTACCTGCAGCTGCCGGTTATATTAATGAGGTATTGACTAAAAAATCACTGCGAGATATCATTCACGGAATTCTCAAGGCGACATCCGTACCAGAAACGGCTGGTTTCTTGGACGAAATCAAGTCTTTAGGTTATAATTTTGCCTTCAAAGGGGGCTTGTCTTTCAGTTTGGGAGATATTATCATCCCACAAGAGAAGCACACCATGATTGATGCTGCAAACAAGCAAGTCGATGGTATTATGGCCAACTATAATATGGGATTGATTACCAACAACGAACGTTACAATCAGGTCATCGATATTTGGACCTCAACAAACGCCGAGTTGACAGAACTTTCTATGAAGCGCATTCGTGAAGACCAACAAGGATTTAACTCCGTGTACATGATGCTTGATTCTGGAGCTCGTGGTTCTAAGGAACAAATTCGACAGTTAACTGGTATGCGTGGTTTGATGGCCAAGCCTAAAAAATCCAATGCGGGTGGCGGAGAAATTATTGAGAATCCAATCCTTTCTAACTTTAAAGAGGGGCTATCGATTTTAGAATACTTTATCTCCACACACGGTGCTCGTAAAGGATTGGCAGATACGGCTTTGAAAACTGCCGATGCAGGTTATCTAACACGTCGATTGGTAGATGTTTCTCAAGATGTGATTGTTAATTCACACGATTGTGGTACCCTGCGTGGTATCAAGGTAGAACCTTTGAAGAAAAACGAAGAAGTTGTTGAGACTTTAGAAGAAAGAATTGTTGGTCGTACATCACTGAATGATGTTTATGACCCAATTTCAGAAACGCTTTTGGCTGCAGCTGGTTCTCATATTGATGAAGCCGTTGCAAGGAAAATTGAGCTTTCAGCGATTGAATCTATTGATGTCAGGTCTCCACTTACATGTGAAGCCAAGACCGGAATTTGTGCCTTGTGTTATGGTCGTAATTTAGCGACTGGAAAAATGGTACAAATTGGAGAAGCTGTTGGTGTGGTTGCTGCCCAATCTATTGGGGAGCCTGGAACACAGTTGACCCTGAGAACCTTCCACGTTGGAGGAATTGCTGGAAATATTTCTGAAGAAAACAGTTTGGCTGTCAAATTTGACGGTGTAGCTGAAATCGAAGATTTAAAAACCGTAAAAGGTAAAGATAACGATGGGAATGATATCAATATTGTAATTTCAAGAACGTCTGAAATTAAATTGGTTGATAAGAAAACAGGTATTGTATTGAGCACAAATAACATTCCTTACGGGTCTTCTATTTTTGTTAAAAATGGACAAAAGATTAAAAAAGGAACCGTGGTTTGTCAATGGGATCCTTATAATGGTGTTATTATTTCTGAATTCTCAGGAAAAGTACGTTTTGAAAACATAGAACAAGGGGTAACTTATCAAGTTGAAATTGATGAGCAAACTGGATTTCAAGAGAAAGTTATTTCTGAGTCTAGAAATAAAAAATTGATTCCTACTCTCCATATTGAAGATGGAAAAGGTGGTGTCATTCGTTCTTATAATCTACCAGTTGGCGCGCACTTAATGATTGAAGACAACGATAAAATTGCCATTGGTAAGATTTTAGTGAAAATACCACGTAAGTCTTCCAAAGCCGGAGATATTACAGGTGGTCTGCCACGTGTAACAGAACTTTTTGAAGCACGTAATCCTTCTAACCCAGCAGTGGTTAGTGAGATTGATGGGGTGGTTTCTTTTGGTAAAATCAAGCGAGGTAACAGAGAAATTATCATCGAATCAAAGACAGCTGCTATCAAGAAATACTTGGTCAAGTTGTCCAATCAAATTTTGGTACAGGAAAATGACTTTGTAAAAGCTGGGATGCCATTGTCTGACGGATCTGTTACGCCAAATGACATACTCAACATTAAAGGCCCATCTGCAGTACAACAATACTTGGTGAACGAAGTTCAAGAGGTATACCGTCTGCAAGGGGTGAAAATTAATGACAAACACTTTGAAGTGGTGGTGCGTCAAATGATGCGAAAAGTTAGAATTCAAGATTCTGGTGATACTATTTTCTTAGAAAATCAATTGGTTCACAAATCCGATTTCATTGATGAAAATGATGATATTTTTGGTAAAAAAGTCATTGAGGATGCTGGAGATTCTGCTACGCTCAAAGCGGGTCAGATTGTTACAGCTCGTGAGCTTAGAGATGAAAATTCCATTTTAACACGCGAGGACAAGACCCTTGTATCGGCACGCGATGCGCGGCCAGCAACGGCCACTCCAATTCTGCAAGGAATTACACGTGCGTCCTTACAAACCAAGTCCTTTATTTCTGCGGCCTCTTTCCAAGAGACAACCAAAGTATTAAACGAAGCTGCTGTAAATGGAAAGGTAGACTCTTTAGAAGGTCTTAAAGAAAATGTGATTGTTGGGCATAGAATTCCTGCTGGTACAGGCCTTCGCAAGTACGACAATATGATTGTTGGCTCTAGTGAAGAATTGGAAAGTTTGATGAAAGCTAAAGAAGAAAAACAATCCTTCAATATATAGGTAATGAGCGAAACAAAGAAAGGACAAAAAGGTCAAATTAATATCGAACTAGATGCATCTGTTGCTGAAGGCACTTACTCTAATCTAGCGATTATCAACCATTCTGTTTCTGAGTTTGTAGTCGATTTTGTAAACATCATGCCAGGGGTGCCAAAAAGCAAAGTAAAGTCGCGAATTATTTTGACGCCACAGCATGCCAAACGTCTTACCAAAGCCTTAAATGACAATGTCAAACGTTTTGAGCAGGCGCATGGTGAGATCAAAGATTACGAACAGCCGCCCATGCCACTTAATTTTGGGCCTACGGGTCAGGCATAACTAAAAAAAATCCCGCTTTTAATAAAGCGGGATTTTTTTTATTTAAAATTCTGAGGTCAAATGAAATTTAATAGATGGGTATTTTTGTTCGGTCATTTGCAATGAGAATTTTGAATCTGCTAAAAACACCAATTGCCCTTGTTTGTCCTTTGCCAAAAAGCGTTGCTTAACCCGTTTAAATTCACTAAATTCTTCACTCTTAGTATCTTTAGGTTCTACCCAAGCCGCTTTGTGGACATTTAAATTTTCATAGCTACATTTAGCACCATATTCATGCTCTAAGCGGTACTGAATGACTTCATATTGTAGAGCGCCTACGGTTCCAATAACTTTACGACCGTTCAGGTCCAAGGTAAATAACTGTGCAACACCTTCGTCCATCAATTGATCAATCCCTTTGAAGAGTTGTTTGGACTTCATGGGGTCTGCATTGTTAATGTATCTAAAATGCTCTGGTGAGAAACTTGGAATGCCTTTGTAATTTAAGATTTCACCCTCAGTGAGCGTATCACCAATTTTAAAATTCCCTGTATCGTGAAGCCCCACAATATCGCCAGGATATGAAATGTCTACTATTGCCTTTTTTTCAGCAAAAAAAGCATTGGGACTTGAAAATTTTAATTTTTTGTTGTGACGTACATGTAAATAGGGCGTATTGCGCTTGAAAGTTCCTGAAACAATTTTGATAAAGGCCAAGCGATCGCGGTGTTTGGGATCCATATTGGCATGAATTTTAAAGACAAAACCGGAGAATTTATCTTCTTCTGGGTTTACCAAACGCTCTTCACTGGCTTTTGGTCGGGGCATGGGTGCGATGTTTATAAAACAATCTAATAATTCTTTGACACCAAAATTATTAAGGGCGGATCCAAAAAATACAGGTTGTAAATTCCCTTCTTGGTAGTTTTCTATATTGAATTTTGGATAAATACCCTGTACCAATTCAATTTCATCTCTTAGTGTTTCTGCAGCAGAATCTCCAATGAGCGCATTTAGTTTTGAATCATTTAAATCTGAAATTTCAACCGTATCGCTAATGTTCTTTTTACTGTCTCCAGCAAATAGATTGATGTTTTTCTCCCATAAATTGTAAATCCCTTTAAAATCATAACCCATTCCAATTGGAAAACTTAAAGGGGTGACTTTTAGTCCTAATTTTTGTTCAACTTCGTCTAAAAGATCAAAAGCATCTTTTCCTTCACGGTCTAATTTATTGATAAATACAATAATTGGAATGTTCCGCATGCGGCACACCTTCACTAGTTTTTCGGTTTGCTCTTCTACCCCTTTAGCCACATCAATGACTACAATGACACTGTCAACAGCCGTGAGCGTTCTAAAGGTGTCTTCGGCAAAATCTTTGTGACCTGGAGTGTCTAAAATATTAATTTTGATTCCATTGTATTCAAAGGCCAAAACAGATGTAGCTACAGAAATCCCACGTTGTCGTTCAATTTCCATAAAGTCGCTGGTAGCACCTTTTTTAATCTTGTTGCTTTTAACAGCCCCAGCTTCTTGTATGGCACCTCCAAATAACAGTAGTTTTTCGGTGAGGGTAGTTTTACCAGCATCTGGATGCGATACAATCCCAAAAGTGCGTCGGCGCTGGATTTCACTGGTAAAAGACATTAAAAATAATTTTTGCAAATATACCACTATCAAATGAAGATATGTTGTAATTAGCCTTCTTAATATTAATTTAGTAAAATTGAAAAATA
>DAIPZI010000095.1:0-5761 GCA_036782275.1 Crocinitomicaceae bacterium | reverse complement strand
AGATCGCTATCGCTGCAACCATTTCAGGTGATGTAACAAATGCATGTGTATTTGGGTTACCATCCGCACGTTTGGCAAAGTTTCTATTGAAAGAATGAACAATGGTATTTTTAGGTGCATTTTTAGGATCGCTATACCTTCCCCACTGACCGATGCATGGACCACATGCATTGGTAAATATTTTCGCACCCAAATCTTCAAAGTTCTTTAATAAACCATCTCGATCTGCGGTATATCTTACTTGCTCTGAACCAGGATTTATTCCAAAATCTGCCTTTGCCTCTACTCCTTTTTCAAAAGCTTGCTTCGCAATCGAAGACGCTCTCGACAAGTCTTCATATGAAGAATTGGTACATGAACCTATGAGACCCCATTCAACATTTAAAGGCCAGTCATTTTTATTCGCTTTTTCTGTCATGTCGGCACCTGCTCTTGTTGCCAAATCTGGAGAAAAAGGACCGTTGATATGTGGCTTCAATTCATCTAAATTAATTTCTAGAACTTCATCAAAATAAGCTTCTGGGTTGGAATAAACTTCTGGATCACCTGTTAAGTATTCAGCAATTCCATTGGCAGCATCTGCCACATCATCTCGACCTGTTGAACGTAAATACCGTTCCATCGATTCATCGTAACCGAATGTTGATGTTGTTGCCCCAATTTCAGCACCCATATTACATATCGTTCCTTTTCCGGTACAAGACATGGATTTAGCGCCATCTCCAAAATATTCTACAATCGCTCCTGTCCCACCTTTAACAGTAAGAATTCCAGCTACTTTCAGTATTACATCTTTTGGTGATGACCAACCATTTAATTTTCCTGTAAGCTTGATACCAATAAGCTTTGGAAATTTCAACTCCCAAGCCATTCCAGCCATAACATCAACGGCATCAGCCCCACCGACTCCAATGGCAACCATACCAAGACCTCCAGCATTTACCGTATGAGAATCGGTTCCAATCATCATTCCTCCTGGAAAAGCATAATTCTCTAATACCACTTGATGAATGATTCCGGCTCCTGGTTTCCAAAAACCAATTCCATATTTATTTGATACTGAATCCAAAAAGTTAAAAACCTCAGAGGATTGATTGATCGCATTTTGCAAATCATTGTCAGCACCAACTTTTGCTTGAATTAAATGATCACAATGAACAGTTGTAGGAACAGCAACTTTCGTTTTTCCTGCCTGCATAAATTGTAACAAAGCCATCTGTGCAGTAGCATCCTGACAAGCAATTCGGTCTGGTGCAAAGTCAACGTAAGATTTTCCTCTTGCGTGAGCCGTATTGGCGCTACCCTCCCATAAATGCGCGTAAAGAATTTTTTCCGCTAGTGTTAATGGCTTACCAACTACTTTTCTTGCTGCTGCAATTCGCTCTGGGTACCTTGCGTATACCTCTTTAATCATTTCAATATCAAATACCATTATTCTTTTTTTCGTTGAAACGCGAATTTAAAGAATTTGAGTGAAGAATCAAGGGCTCATAACGGCATTGTTAAAAAAAAGAAGTCTTAAAATCGAAAATGAACGAAAATTGCCCTCACATTTAATGATTCTTATTCTTTACATTTGCCTAAAACAAAGCCCATTTAATTAATGAACCTCAATCAGATAAATGTTCTTGACCTTTCCACAGTACTCGCAGGTCCGTCAGTGGGGACTTTTTTAGCAGAACTGGGTGCAAAAGTGACTAAAATAGAACACCCTCTACTTCCTGATGTTACCCGTTCATGGAAACAAGAAGCAGAAGAATCAACGAATAAAACCTCAGCCTATTTTTCAAGTATTAATTACAAAAAGAACTATCTTTCATTGGATCTTTTAAACGAAAAGGACCATCAAGAATTTATTGAAAAGGTAAAATCAACAGACATTCTTATCTCAAACTTTAAAAAAGGTGATGATGTTAAACTGAATATCTCAGATACAATATTGAGAAAGGCAAATCCAAACCTAATTATCGCTAAGATCACAGGATTTGGCTTAGATAGTGATCGTGTTGCTTATGATTTAATTCTTCAGGCAGAAAGTGGTTTTATGTCCATCAATGGTGAAAAAAATGCAGGACCGTTAAAAATGCCTGTGGCTTTGATTGATGTTCTTGCGGCCCATCAGCTCAAAGAAGCAATTCTTTTAGCTTTACTTCACAGATATACAGAAGGTGAAGCGAAAACGGTCCACGTCTCTCTTTATGATGCTGCAGTTTGCAGCTTAACAAATCAGGCAAGTAATTACTTAATGACAAAAAGCTTACCGAAAAGACTCGGCAATTTACATCCCAACATAGCCCCATATGGCGAAATCTTTAAAACAAAAGACGATAAACAAATTACATTTGCTATTGGTAGTAACAGACATTTCATTGATCTCTGCACTACTCTGAAATTAGAAATCATGGAAGACCCGCATTTTGCAAACAACCAATTGAGGGTCGAAAACAGAGAAAAACTCGAAATATTGATTCAACAAAAAGTCGAGCAAATGGACTCCGCTCAGCTCTCGAACAAACTGCATCAGTTGAACGTACCTTGTGCTTTCATCAAAAGGATTAATGAAGTTTTGGAAAGTAAGATGTCCCAAAACTTAATTCGTTCAGAGTCAATTGACGGTGAACCGACATCAAGAATAACTAGTGTTGGTTTTAAATGGATTGATTAGAAAAAAAAACCTTGACATAAAATAAACAAGAATGAATATCGACGAAATTGTATTAAGTGAATTAACAGAACTGCTGACTGAAAACAAAGCGACACTATTTGAAAATATTGCAGCAGAGCGAACCAATCACATCAATGTTGTTGTAGAAAACTTATACCAAGCTCACAATGCCTCAGCCGTTTTAAGAACTTGTGATTGCTATGGCATAAATAAAATGCATGTTATTGAAAACATCAATAAATACAAAGTCAATAGTGACATTGCCCTTGGTGCTGGTAAATGGGTAGAAACCGAAACACACGTTCAAGGTGAACAACCCACCCTAGAGTGTATCAAAACGTTAAAAAAAAGAGGATACAAAATATTGGCAACCACCCCGCACACCGATGACTATGACATTTACAATGTACCTATTCATGAGCCCATGGCCGTTTTCTTCGGAACTGAAATGGATGGGCTTTCTGATGAAGTATTAAATGAAGCCGATTATAAGGTGAATATTCCTATGTATGGATTCACAGAAAGCTTTAACATCTCCGTTTCAGCTGCAATCTTATTGAGCAGTTTAAGAATGAGACTTGAATCATCTGATTTGAATTGGAAATTAAATGAAGAGGAACAAACCAAATTAAAAATTGCATGGTGCAATCGTACATTAATTAAAGGCGAACAAATTGAAAGAGAGATTAGAAGAAGAATAATTGGAAAAGAATTGTAAATTTGGAAATCGATAATTAATAAAAAAGTATAATCATGGGAAAAGGAGACAGAAAAACTGCTAAAGGAAAAAGAACGATTGGCTCTTACGGAGTTTCAAGAAAAAGAAAGCAAAGCGTAAAATTTGTTGCCAAGCCCAAAAAGAAAAAAGCAGCTCCAAAAAAAGCAGCTGATGCCGCCGAAAAACCAGTAGCAAAAAAAGCAGCTCCTGCTAAAAAGAAAGCTACAACAGCTAAGAAAAAAGCGCCTGCTGCCACAAAAAAAGCGGCTGAAAAGAAAGACTAAAGACTCAAAAACAGTTTTTTTTTAAACATTTGGAATAAATTTTTAAAAATTTAACCTACACGTTAAATAGTTTTTAGACTTTTGCTAAAAACATATTTACATGAAACATAATTTTGGCGCGGGCCCGTGCATTCTACCACAAGAAGTTTTTCAAGAAGCTTCCCGCTCTGTCGTTGACTTCAATGGTTTGTCTATACTTGAAGTTTCGCACAGACACAAAGACTTCGTAGCGGTCATGGACGAAGCTACTGATCTTGTCAAAAAAGCATTAAATGTTCCTGAGGGTTATTCCGTCATTTTTCTACAAGGTGGTGCTTCTTTAGGTTTTTTGATTAGCGCTTTAAATATGATGAGGGACACAAAAAAAGCGTCATACATTAATTCGGGAACATGGTCCAAAAAAGCCATGACTGAAGCGAAAAAAGCGGGATTTGAAGTAATCGAAGCGGCAAGTTCGGCAGACACGAACTTTAATTACATTCCAAAAAATATCAATCTTGATGTTGCCTCTGATTATTTACATTTTACATCTAATAATACCATTTTCGGAACACAGTTTAAAGAAATGCCAAAGACTTCACTCCCTTTAGTTTGTGATATGTCTTCAGACATTTTTTCAAGAGAAATTAATGTTGCCGATTTTGATTTGATATACGCTGGTGCTCAAAAAAATATGGGACCTGCAGGAACTACTTTATATATTGTAAAGGATGAAATATTAGGAAAATCCACCTCTGATTTCATGCCAACCTATTTAGATCTCAAAACTCATGCTGAAAAAGACAGTATGTTTAATACACCTCCTGTATTCCCCGTATATGCATCGATGCTTAATTTACGTCATTTGGTAAAGAATGGTGGTGTCAAGGGTGCACAAGAAAGAAATGAAGCCAAAGCCGCTTTACTCTACAATGAAATTGACAACAATCCATTGTTTGAAGGAACTGTAGCAAAAGAAGATCGTTCCAATATGAACATCACTTTTCTCATGAATGATGAGTCAAGACTGGATGAATTTAACAGTTTGTGGCAAAAGAATGATCTTGTTGGGCTAAAAGGACACAGGTCTGTAGGTGGTTTCAGAGCTTCTATGTACAATGCACTACCTATTGAAAGTGTGCAAGTATTGGTTGATTTAATGAAAGGTTTTTCAAATAAAGGATAAAAAAATAAGATGAAAATATTAGCAAACGATGGTATATCTGCTAGTGGAGTTAACGCTCTTGAAGCAGCTGGATTTAAAGTAATTCTTGATAAAGTTGAGCAAGACAATTTAATTGATTTTATTAATCAAGAACAAGTTGTTGGAGTATTGGTCCGTAGTGCGACAACGGTTCGTCAAAATGTAGTGGATTCCTGCCCAAGTCTTAAGCTTATTGGTAGAGGTGGTGTAGGTATGGACAATATCGATGTAAGCTATGCAAGAGAAAAAGGATTGACTGTAATTAATACACCAGGCGCTTCTTCTCAATCCGTTGCAGAGCTCGTTATGGGACATCTATTTGCGGTTTCTAGATTTCTTTATTCTTCTTACAAAAACATGGAGACTGGCGAATTTGCAAAGCTTAAAAAGAGCTATGCTAAAGGAGTTGAGCTTCGAGGGAAAACCATCGGAATTATTGGATTTGGTAGAATCGGACAGAGCCTAGCGTCCTACGCTTTAGGTGCAGGAATGAAAGTTGTGGCCATTGACCAATACACCGAAACAGCGACTATCTCTTTAAACGTTGGAGGCAAAAATGTTGATGTTCAAATCACTCCAACAGATGATTTATCATCAGTAATCGGAGATTTGGATTACATTTCTCTTCATGTTCCTAAACAAGCAGACGGAAGTGCCGTCATTCAAATGAAAGAATTTGAGATGATGAAAAAAGGGGTGCGCATTGTTAATGCTGCTCGCGGTGGAGTCATCAATGAAAGAGATTTAAAAGATGCGATTTCTAAAGGAATTGTTGCAGCTGCGGCACTCGATGTATTTGATAATGAGCCTAATCCTGACGCGTCCTTAACATCTCATGAAAGTATTGCCTGCACACCACATATCGGTGCTGCAACAGTTGAGGCACAAGACCGAATCGGAACCGAGCTTGC
>DAIPZI010000094.1:0-5844 GCA_036782275.1 Crocinitomicaceae bacterium | reverse complement strand
AATCTATCGGCAACAAATTCAATATATTCTGACATCAAGTCCGAGTTCATTCCGATAAGCTTTACAGGAAGAGCATCGGTAACAAATTCTTTTTCAATTTCTACGGCGTCTTGTATAATTTTAGCCACGTCCTCTTTGGGCAGTTGATTGACCAAATGTTTTGTGTACAAAAGACAAGCAAAATCACAGTGAAGTCCTTCGTCTCTTGAGATTAATTCATTTGAAAACGAAAGGCCCGGCATTAACCCTCTTTTTTTCAACCAGAAAATGGAACAAAATGACCCGGAAAAAAAGATCCCTTCAACCGCAGCAAAAGCAACAAGACGCTCTGCGTAGCTACCTTCGTCAATCCATCTTAGTGCCCAATCAGCTTTCTTTTTTACACAATCAAGAGTGTCTAAAGCATTGAAAAGGTGTTTTTTCTCTGCAGAATCTTTAATATATGTATCTATGAGTAAGGAATAGGTTTCAGAATGAACATTTTCCATAGCAATTTGAAACCCATAGAAAAACTTGGCTTCCGTATATTGCACTTCTGCTAAAAAGTTTTCTGCTAAATTTTCATTAACGATTCCGTCTGAAGCGGCGAAAAAAGCAAGTACATGCTTAATAAAATGTCTTTCGTTGTCATTTAGCTTGCTGTCCCAATCGATTAAGTCTGGTTGGAGATCAATTTCCTCAGCGGTCCAAAAACTTGCCTCTGCCCGTTTATAAAAAGACCAGATGTCATCATGTTGAATTGGAAATAACACAAACCGATTTGTGTTTTCTTGCAGAATGGGTTCTTTTTGTTCAGACATATTCTTTTGTTTTTGGTTTTATTTCAGTTAAGAGAAAACATTACTAATCGAGACTAATTTTTAGTCTCGTATTTGAAAATATTATCCTTAAGCGTTTTGCTTCCTCAATTGTTCAAGCAAAGTCGTTGTTTCTTGCATGCTTTTCTCCTTGTTGAGGCATACAAAAATTGTCAAAAATCTTCCCTTTTCAAATTAAAGAAATTAACAATTTCTCAATGTTATCAACACCGCAATTCGCAAATCATTAGCTAGTAGACCTTTCAGCGATTATCAACATTCAGGGGAAAGATATCCACAAAGTTTTTTACCCTTATGTATAACTTTTATTAAGCCTTTTTAAAAATGGTATTGATTTTTTTTCAATTTTATATACTATAAATATAATTGAGAAATCAAATGATTTGACAAGAACTTTGATTCCTTTTTTCACACTTAAATGTTCATATAAATAATAATCGCTTTGCCAACAAGTTTTCAAGGTTTTTTTTCGCAATTAAAAATAGCTTTTGATGCTGTTTTTGGGTTACTATTTACTCAAAAGTGCGTGAGTTGTGATAAAGAAACAATTACCAAAAGCAGAGGCGTTTGTTTTGCATGTGCAACAAAAATTAATTGGACAAAACCTTTTTCTAAAGAGGTAAACAGTCAAATTTTACAAGGCATTAATTTATCAAATGTGAAAGAAGCACATGGTCTTTTTTATTATTCAAAGGAAGGTGTAGAACAAGCATTAATTCACCGCTTAAAATACCGAGGCTCATGGAAAACAGGTTTGTTTTTGGGAGAAAAGCTAGGGGTGTCGATTATTGAACTGACGCGTGATACAAAATTGGACTGCCTGATACCGACTCCGTTATTTCACAGAAAAAAATTTGATAGGGGATACAATCAAGCCTATTATATTTCTAAGGGCCTTTCTTCAATTACCGGAATACCAATTAAAAAAAACTTCGTTAGAAAAAGAAAACAAACTCAAAGTCAAACAAAGTTGACTCGTGAAAAACGAAGAATGAATGTAAAAAACACGTTTGTAGTATCGGAGGAACTAAAGAAATTAAAAACAATAGGCTTGATTGATGACGTGGTAACAACGGGTTCAACATTAAGGGAGGTTTGTAAGGAAATTATAAATGTAAATGGGACAATCAAAATAATTATTTTTACAATAGGTGTAGCGAGAATCGAATGAAAAAACATTTAATAATTGGTGGAGGACTTGCAGGAGTTACCTTGGCTTGGCAGCTTATAAAAAAAGGGCAAGGAGTTTTGTTAATTGACAATAAAAAAAACAAGTCATCTTCAATAGCAGCAGGAATGATTAACCCGATTGTTTTTAGAAGAGTGACTAAGTCGTGGAGAGTCGATGAATTTCTTCCTGTGGCCAAAGAGTTTTACAAGGAGGTGGAGGTCGCAACAGGCAGCCGGTTTTTTAATTCAATTAAAATCAGGAGATTTTTTTCTAGTGAACAAGAGAAGAATTCTTGGCAACAAAAACAAGAGGAGGAGTCCTATTCGACTTACCTGTCATCAGAGGAAAGCTTCAAACATAAATATACAAGCCCGATAAATAATTTAGGTTCTGCAATAGTGAAAAATGCATACAGGGTAAACGCTCAGGATTTTATGAAACAAACGCATAATTTGTTTGAAACCAACAATTGCTTAAGCTATGAATCGTTTGATCAAACGAAATTAAACCTAGATACTCTGATTTATAATGGAACAAAGTACGACTCAGTGGTTTTTTGTTGCGGATCAGATCAGGGCAGTATACCGTATTTTAATTCTGTTGAAATACAGCACACGAAGGGACAGGTATTGACCATAAAGGCGACACAAATGCCTGAAGAAGAAACCTGGAACAAGAAAGGTTTTATTTTACCTATTGGTTCTAACCTTTTTAAGGTTGGAGCAACGATAGAGCGTAACACAAATGATACTCGCATAACCGAAGAGGGAAGAAACGAATTGTTGGGGGTTGTAAAAGGTCTTTATTCAGGAAGCCATGCCTTAATCGATCAAGTGGCAGGGATAAGGCCAACAGTTTATGATAGGCGCCCTGTTATGGGAGAACACCCACAACACAAGGGGGTATATCTATTTAATGGCCTTGGAACAAAGGGGTATTTAATGGCTCCCTTATTGGCCCAGGAAATGGTTGGTTTTATGATTGAGGCAAAGGACTTGCACGAAGAAGTTCAATTGTCGAGATTCTATAAAAATAAATGATAAAACGGCTCACTTTCTATTCAATAAAAGACCCCGAAAGTATAGACAAATTGCGATTTAAAATGTAATTTTGATTACGAATGAAACACATACGCAATTTTTGCATCATTGCCCACATTGACCACGGCAAAAGTACTTTGGCAGATCGGCTTCTGCAAACGACAGGAACCATTTCTGAAAGAGAGATGCAAAATCAAGCTTTAGATGACATGGAGCTCGAAAGAGAGCGCGGAATTACGATCAAGAGCCACGCTATCCAGATGAATTATAACTATAATGGTGCGGAATACATTCTGAACCTTATAGATACTCCAGGGCATGTTGATTTTTCTTATGAGGTTTCTCGATCCATTGCGGCATGTGAAGGAGCTCTATTAATCGTAGATGCTTCTCAAGGAATTGAGGCTCAAACAATCTCAAACCTATACTTGGCATTAGAACACGACCTACACATAATACCTATCCTAAATAAAATGGACCTCCCAGGCGCGATGCCAGAAGAGGTTTCAGATCAAATTGTTGAGCTTATAGGATGTGACGAGGATGAAATTATTCGTGCTTCAGGGAAAACAGGACTAGGTGTAGAGGAGATTTTAAAATCCGTTATTGAAAATATACCTGCCCCAAAAGGCAATGACCAAGAGCCTCTCCAGGCCATGATATTTGATTCGGTATTTAATCCTTTTCGAGGGATAATTGCATATTTCCGAGTCAAAAATGGAACGATTAAAAAAGGACAAAGAATCAGGTTTTATAACACAAAGCGAGATTACAATGCTGATGAAATTGGAATCCTCAAGATGGGATTGGTGCCTCAAAAAGAATTGCGAACCGGTGATGTGGGGTATATCATTTCGGGCATAAAACAAGCCAATGAAGTAAAAGTCGGAGACACGATTACATCAACGGAGAACCCTTGCCTTGAAGCAATTAAAGGTTTTGAAGATGTAAAACCAATGGTTTTTGCTGGAATCTACCCAGTGGATACAGAAGACTACGAAGAACTTCGTTACTCCATGGAAAAGCTCCAGTTAAACGACTCCTCTTTGGTTTTTGAACCAGAGTCATCTGCAGCATTAGGTTTTGGATTTAGGTGTGGGTTCTTAGGAATGCTCCACATGGAAATTATTCAAGAAAGATTGGATCGTGAATTCAACATGACTGTAATAACGACAGTTCCAAACGTTTCTTATAAGTCTTACCTTAGAAAATCGCCGGATGAAGTTTTAATTGTAAACAATCCATCTGAGCTTCCGGACCCGTCTGGAATGGAGAGGATAGAAGAACCATATATTCAAGCCCAGGTCATCACCAAAACAGATTATGTTGGAGCAATAATGACATTGTGCATAGAAAAGAGAGGGGAGCTTAAAAACCAAGTCTATCTTACTCAAGACCGTGTAGAAATTAGTTTTGAAATGCCATTGGCTGAAATTGTTTTTGATTTTTATGACCGTTTAAAATCTGTATCGAGAGGTTATGCGTCTTTTGACTACCATCCAATTGGATATAGAGCTTCAGATTTAATAAAAATGGATCTATTACTAAATACCGAACAGGTTGATGCCCTTTCTGCATTGGTACATAGAAGTAATGCGTTTGATCTAGGGAAAAGAATATGTTTGAAGCTAAAAGAGCTGATACCCAGGCAGCAATTTGAAATTCCAATACAAGCGGCAATTGGCGCTAAAATCATTGCGCGAGAAACGATAAAAGCACTAAGAAAAGATGTTACTGCAAAATGTTATGGAGGTGACATTACTAGAAAAAGAAAATTATTAGAAAAACAAAAAGCAGGTAAAAAAAGAATGCGTCAGGTCGGGAGGGTTGAGGTTCCCCAAGAAGCATTTTTAGCTGTTCTGAAATTAAACGATTAAAAATTAAATTATGTTGGTACACGCACATTCAGGATTAAGGTGGCTCGTATTAGGCTTGCTCATTTATGCCATTTACAACGCCTTGTCGAGCAAAACAAGCTACGAGAAAAGAGACAAAATGATAAATTTATTTGCCATGATTAGTCTTCATATTCAGCTTGTATTGGGTCTAATATTATATTACACATCTGGAAACGTATCTTTTGATTCGGGCTGGATGAAGAATGCAGTAACTCGATTTTATGGAATGGAGCATTTGCTTGGAATGCTTTTGGCAATCATCGTTGTGACAGTTGGGCGTAAAATGGCTGAAAAGCAAGAGGAGCCCGAACAAAAAAACAAGAAAATTTTGATTTGGTATACAATAGGTTTAGTTCTGATTTTAGCGTCTATTCCATGGCCATTTCGAGAAGCGCTTAATGGTTCATGGTTTTAAGAAGACTCTTTTTTTTAATTGCTCTTTTCTGTATTAGCTGTAGCGAAACCCCGGATGAATTACTTACAGGAACGCCCTTGGAAAAGGGAGAACAGCTGTATCAAATTAATTGTGTGCGTTGTCATGGTTCTGATGGAAACAAAGGTGCAAGCGGAGCCAAGCAGCTTAAAAACAGTAAACTTTCAAAAAGCCAAATTATTGATATTATTAAGAATGGAAAGGGTGTAATGCCATCCTTCAAGAATACGATTAAAGGGGATTCAAGTTTTATTTGGCTTGCCGAATATGTTGAAACACTAAAGAAGTAAATGGCCAAAGCAAAATTAAAAATCGAAAAAGAAAACGAAGGGTGTATAATCGTAGGAGTGGCGCATTCAAATATTTCAGAGGATATTGCTTTTGAGCACCTTGATGAGTTGGAGTTTTTAGCTACAACTGCCGGGGCGGTAACCAAGAAACATTTTCTACAAAAACTCCCTGTCCCTAATCCAAAAACCTATGT
>DAIPZI010000093.1:839-5883 GCA_036782275.1 Crocinitomicaceae bacterium | reverse complement strand
GCCGTAAAGGTTTCTGCATTTGACCCACTGTATGTATTCGTAAAGGTTTCATTTAAGTTATTACTAGTTTGAGCTGAAGAACCATCTCCAAAAGTTAATGAATACTCGTCTCCATTTTCACTAGACGAATAATCAAAGCTAACGACCAAGTCAGCACATCCTGAACTTGGATTCGCATTTAAAACAGCTACGGGAGGGTTTAGAAGTTCAACAAAAGCACTGTCCTCTACAGTACAAACAGCATCCTCAATACTCACATAATACCATCCTGAAGCCAAATCAGTCCAAACTGAAGCGGCTGGACCTTCTTGCCCAGTCATACTTTCCCACGAATAGTAAACTCCGTGTTCAGGTGTTATTGTTTCTCCACTTACAAAAACGGATACGAAACCGTCTGGCTCGCAAGTCGCTGGACCAATATAAATGGTATCGACCATTAAGGTCTGGTTTAATGTAATTGTAAGTGTATCTGTATTACTGAAATCACAATTATCGGTAGCAGTAACATATACATCAATAGAGCCGTTTTCCGTTATTGATGCCAAAAGAGAATCTCCCACCTCTATTACATTTCCTAACGTGTCAGTCCATTCATATGTGTAGGGCGCATAGCCCCCACTCGCTGAAGCTCCAACCAAAATAGATTCGTTTGCACACACCAATATGGTGTCAGATTCATCTATATTAATGATAGGCCCGTCTCCGATATATATCGTACCTGAAGATATAATGGTGTCCCCACAAATATTTACAAGTTCAACAGTAATGGTCACTGATTCAAAACCCTCGTCTATTCCATCTTGAACAGGGGAAAGATTGATTATTACAGAATCTTGACCTGGCTCAAACATCACAGAGTCAATTAAATTGTTGTAGTCTGTTCCTTCAACGGCTTCCCCTCCAATGGTATAATTTATAATCAAGGTATCATCTATTTCTCCCTCTGGTCTTGTAAAAATAAAGTTTGCATCTGTACACCCCTCAACAATAGTAGAGTCTCCAGAGACTGTTGCAACTGTTACATCTACTGCATCAGAAACGAAACTCCCGGCCTCCAAAAATACGGCTGTATTTAAAAAAGAATCGGAACAATCTGCAATAGCAAATTTAAAATGATAAGTTTCACCACACTGCACTTCCAATTCAACAGGAATCGGAATGGTAAAGCCATTATGGGAAAAAGTGTTGCCGGTGTTGTTAACATAGAAAGCAGCATTCAACCCTGGGTGAATTGTACTGATCGTTATTGGCGTATTTGTTCCCGGAACGACTGCAACATTTTGAGAACCCCCAGGAAAAGCGGCGGGAGATGCAAATGGGCCAACAATTCCTGGGCCACTTACATAAAATGCAAAAACATCGTTGAAAACAGTATTAACATACGTAAGGTATTCATCCGATGAAAACACGAAATTAAAACTTGCAACATTCGATGAGGGAACAAAATCAAACTCTAAAAAAGCAGCGTCAGATGTGCTGTTAATGGCTGGGTTAACTGACTGCGCAACAGTCAAAAGGTCATTGTCTGCCAATCCACTACCTCCCGGCTGACCAGCATCTTGAGTTGCCGCCCCCCCAATGAGTCCGTTAACTGGACCTGCAGAAATAACAACTCCTCCATCAAAACCCACGTTTGAAGTTGAGCCATCAAATATTCCAATTTGGGCATTAGCACCCGTAAAAGTTACATTAGAAATGGTAATTCCAGGACCAACCAATTCTAAAGCATAATCCATAGGAGTAAAAGCTGAATTAACAGTCATTTGTGAGAACGCTGTGTTCACAAATACAATAAAAGCGAATATAAAATAAAGTACCTTCAATTTTAATTATTGTTAATTATATTGGTTCTTATAAAAATAGACTCAAACAAAATGCGTTAAGTTGCATGCAAAAATAAGCAATTATTCACTACTTAAAAAAAAGCATTAATTTGGACCTTCAAATTTTGAATAAAATGAACAAAACACAAGCATACATAAATACGAATAAAGACCGTTTTTTAAATGAATTAATGGAACTCTTAAGAATCCCCTCAGTTTCTGCAGATTCCTCATTTAATAACGATGTTCAAAAATGTGCAGAAGCACTTTCGACGAATCTAGAAAGTATCGGTTTATCTAATGTCCATGTATACCCAACGGCAGGGCATCCAATCGTCTACGGGGAAAGAATAATCGACGACGCATTACCAACCGTTTTGGTCTATGGGCACTATGATGTTCAGCCTGCTGACCCCCTTGATTTGTGGCATTCAGACCCTTTTGACCCCATCGTAAAAAAAACAGAATTGCATCCACAAGGCGCTATTTTTGCCAGAGGATCTTGTGATGACAAAGGTCAAATGTTCATGCATGTTAAAGCGGCTGAAGCGATGATCGCTTCTGATGAACTGAGCTGTAATGTCAAGTTTATGATTGAAGGAGAAGAGGAGGTTGGAAGTGAGAACTTAGGGGTGTTCGTTAAGGAACAAAAGGAGCTTTTGAAGGCTGATATTATCCTCGTTTCAGACACGGGAATGTTGGCCAATGATGTCCCTTCAATTACCACGGGCTTAAGAGGGTTAAGCTACGTTGAAGTAGAATTAACCGGTCCGAATAGAGATTTACACTCTGGGTTATATGGGGGGTGCGTGGCAAATCCAATAAATATTCTTTGTGACATGATTAGCCAGCTTCAAAATGATGACTTAGCAGTCACTATACCTGGTTTTTATGACCGTGTAGAAACATTATCTCGAGACGAAAGAGACGAAATGGCTAAAGCGCCATTTTCTAAAGAAGCCTACTGTAAGTCTATTGACATTAATGATGTTCATGGTGAAAAGGGTTATTCAACAATGGAGAGAGGGTCTATAAGACCTTCTTTGGATGTCAATGGTATTTGGGGAGGATATACAGGAGAAGGAGCAAAAACAGTCATTGCTTCAAAAGCATACGCCAAAATCTCAATGAGACTTGTTCCAAACCAAGACCCCGATGACATCACCAAGCTCTTCACTGAGTACTTTTCTTCCATTGCTCCGGATGGGGTAACTGTAAAAATAACTCCTCATCACGGCGGGGAACCGGCCGTAACACCTGTTGATTCAATTGGGTATCAAGCAGCAAGCAATGCTTATGAAAAGTCCTTTGGCAAAAAACCCATTCCAGTAAGAAGTGGGGGAAGTATTCCAATCGTGGCCATGTTTGAAAAAGAATTGGGGCTAAAAACGGTTCTTATGGGGTTTGGTCTAGACAGTGATGCCATTCATTCTCCCAATGAACATTATGGGGTTTTTAATTTCTACAAGGGAATAGAAACCATTCCTTATTTTTTTGAATCATTTGCTAAACTTTCCAAATAAAATGAAAAAATTATTTTTCGCTTCATTGTTTTTTACAATTTGTGCGTGCTCATCGTTCAAACAACCAAAAATGGTTTCTTTTCAAGGGGTCTCCGATTTTAAAATGAAACCTCGTGAGATTCGTTTTACTGTTTCTGGGAATGTTTTGAACCCCAATAAGAGTAAATTAAAACTACACCCTTCTACGGTTGATGTCTACCTTCAACAAAAAAAACTTGGTAAACTGTCAAATGAAGAAAAAATAATTCTCAAAAGAAACGGCACATCAGATATTTCTATTCCACTTATCGTAACTACTGAAAAAGGAGCGTTAATTCAACTTACCACGCTTTCATTTAAAGATTCCGTAGATGTAAAATTTATGGGGGAAGTTAAAGTAGGAATGGGTATCTTTAAAAAGAAAATACCCATTAACGAGTCATTCAAAACCTCAACTCGTTTTTTAAAATTGAAAAACTAATGCTCTCTGCAGACACTGAAAAAAAACTGTTTCTTCTTGATGCTTACGCCCTAATTTACAGGGCTTATTTTGCTTTTTCAAAGAACCCAAGAATCAATTCTCTTGGTCAAAACACTTCTGCAGCATTTGGATTCACAAATGTGTTGATAGATATCATTAAAAATGAAAAGCCAACCCACATCGCAGTGGTATTTGACCCCCCAGGAGGATCTGTTCAAAGACAAGAGGATTTTCAAGAGTATAAGGCAAACAGGGAAGCCATGCCTGAAGATATTCGTTCCATGATTCCTCCTATAAAAGAATTGATTCGTGCTTTTAATATTGAAGTAATCGAAGTGGCTGGTTATGAAGCCGATGATGTTGTTGGCTCTCTCAGTGTTTTGGCTGAAAAACACGGCTTTACCACCTACATGATGACCCCCGATAAGGATTATGCACAACTTGTAACACCTTCTACATTCATCTACAAGCCTGGGAGAGGTGGCGCTCCTCCTCAAATCCTAGGTGTAAAAGAGGTCTGTGAAAAGTTTCAGGTCTCCGACCCCATTCAGGTAATAGATATTTTAGGACTTTGGGGTGACGCATCAGATAACATCCCTGGAATCCCCGGTATTGGTGAAAAAACATCAAAATTACTCATTTCGAAATACGGGTCAATGGAAGGCATCTTCGAAAACGTAGAGGATTTAAAAGGCAAACAAAAAGAAAACGTCATTGCCTTTAAAGATCAAGGCTTAATGTCTAAAAAGTTGGCGACCATAATTATTGATATTGATTTAGAGTTTGACGAAAAAAAGCTACTGCTTAAAGAACTAGATCGAGAAAAAATAAAAAACATTTTCACCGAGCTAGAGTTTAGAAATTTATCGAAACGTGTTTTAGGAGAAGACCTAGTTATAGAAAAAAAGGATCTTCCTGAAAAAAAACAAACAAGTAATTCTACAAGTGCAAAAGGGATTGGTCAGCTCGACTTGTTTGGTGTACAAAGTATGATTGAGCCTTCCGAACCGAAGGAAACTTCCAGCTTCAAAACCATTGTTACAGAAAATGGAAAATATCACTTGGTAAACGACCTTGAACAAATACAAGAGCTACTGACTCTAATAAATGATCAGAAAGAGGTTTGTTTTGACACTGAAACCTCATCAATTGAAGCAAGACATGCAGAGCTAGTTGGTATTTCGTTTTGTTTTAAAAATAAGGAGGCTTATTACGTTCCTATCACCGAAAGTGAAAAC
>DAIPZI010000093.1:0-829 GCA_036782275.1 Crocinitomicaceae bacterium | reverse complement strand
GCACATTACCTAATCAATCCTGAAGCACGTCAAAGCATGGACTTTTTAGCGGAATTTTACCTTGAATACAAGACCATTTCAATCGTCGACCTAATAGGTAAAAAGGGGAAGAATCAAAAAAACATGAAAGACCTTTCTCCGGAACAGGTTTGTGATTATGCTTGTGAAGATGCGGACATCACCTTTCAGCTGAAAAAGCTTTTTGAAGAAGAGGTCAATAAGCCCCATCTCAAGAGTTTGTTTTATGATGTTGAAATGCCTCTTATGTTTGTCTTGAAAAATATGGAAAACGAAGGGATTGCTCTTGATGTTCCCGCTCTGAGCGCATTCGGGAAGTCGGTAGAAAAAGACCTTATGCGTTTAACAGAAGAAATCACTAAAACCGCCGGCGAGACATTTAACATTGATTCTCCTCGACAGTTGGGAGAAATTCTTTTTGACAAATTAAAAATTTCAAGCAAAGCAAAAAAAACCAAAACGGGACAATACGCTACTTCTGAAGATGTACTTGTAAAACACCGAAAAGATCATCCTATCGTGGAACGTATTTTAGAATATCGTCAACTCAAGAAATTAAAGAGTACTTACATCGACCCTCTACCTGAATTGTGTGACGTTAAAGATGGAAGAATTCACACCCATTTCATGCAAACTGTTACAGCGACAGGGCGTTTGAGCTCCAATAATCCCAACCTACAAAACATCCCTATTCGATCGGCAAAGGGTCGAGAAATCAGAAAAGCATTTGTTGCAAAAAATAAAGACCATCAATTGATGGCTGTTGATTATTCTCAAATAGAGCTTCGAATTATTGCAGCATTAAGTGAAG
>DAIPZI010000092.1:0-5916 GCA_036782275.1 Crocinitomicaceae bacterium | reverse complement strand
ATAGATTAATCAAATTATTTACAACATCATTTTAAATGTCGTATCTTTGCGCCCAATTCTTTTTTATGGCACACAAGTCTGGTTTTGTAAATATTGTAGGGAGTCCGAATGTGGGGAAATCAACCTTAATGAATCGGTTGGTGGGCGAACGCGTCTCTATTGTCACGTCAAAAGCTCAAACTACAAGACATCGAATAATCGGTATCGTAAATGATGAAGACTATCAGGTTGTATTTTCTGACACTCCAGGAGTTGTAAATGCTGCATACAAATTACATGAAAACATGATGGATAGTGTGCAAGGTTCAATCAAGGATGCAGATGTATTGTTGTTTGTCACGGATACACATGAAAAAGAAATGAATCATCGAAAAACATTAGATAGAATTAAAAAGCTTGAAATACCCGTTTTTTGTCTCATCAATAAAATTGATTTGTCAGAACAGGATCGGGTTTTTAAAAGAATAGCGTATTGGAAAGAACAGCTTCCAAATGCTAAAATCTATCCGATTTCAGCACTTCATGATTTTAATATTGAAAATGTCTGGACGGAGATTGTTTCTCATATTCCAGAGAGTCCTCCCTATTATGATAAAGAGGATTTGACAGATCGACCTTTACGATTTTTTATATCCGAGATCATTCGTGAAAAAATATTTGAGCTATGTCAAAAGGAGATACCATATAGCTGCCAGGTCCTCGTTGAGGAATATAAAGAGGATGGTCGCATGATTCGGATTCGGGCCCAAATCATAGTAGAGAGGGATTCCCAGAAAGGAATAATTATTGGCAAGGGGGGAGAAATGCTCCAAAAAATAGGGAAAAAGTCCAGAATTGATTTAGAGAAGTTTTTAGATAGAAAAGTGTTTCTTGAAAACTTTGTTAAAGTAGACAAAGACTGGAGAAGCTCGGAGCAAAAGCTAAAAAAATACGGTTACTAAAAGAATAACATGTCAAATATTATCGCCATCGTAGGAAGGCCCAATGTGGGTAAATCAACTCTTTTTAATCGACTTACAGAGTCAAGAGATGCTATCGTTAAAGAAGTGAGCGGTGTAACTCGGGACCGTATTTATGGTCAAGGAGAATGGAACGGGTGTAAGTTTTCTGTGATTGATACAGGTGGGTATGCTCGTACCAAAGAGGATATATTCGAAGGAGAAATTAGAAGACAGGTGGAATTGGCTATTGATGAGGCTTCGGTGATTGTCTTTATGGTTGATGTAACTACGGGGGTGGTTGAGATGGATATGGTCGTTGCCAATCTTTTAAGAAAGAGTAATAAAGAAATCCTTGTTGTGGCAAATAAGGTTGACAATACTGCACGAGTTGGTTTGTCTTCTGAATTTTATTCTTTTGGATTAGGCGATGTGTATGATTTGTCTGCGACGAACGGGTCAGGCACAGGGGAAATACTTGATAAATTAGTTACCTTTTTTGATGCTGAAGATGAGTCTGTTTTAGAAGAGAATAACCTTCCAAGATTGGCCATTGTAGGAAAACCAAACGTGGGGAAATCATCAATAATTAACGCTTTTATTGGAAAGGATCGAAACATTGTGACAGATATTTCTGGAACGACACGAGATTCAATACATACACGTTATAATGCTTTTGGATTTGATTTCTTATTAATTGACACAGCAGGTATTCGAAAGAAAGCAAAGGTAACAGAGGATATTGAATATTATTCCGTTTTACGTTCGGTAAGAACCATTGAAAATTCGGACGTCTGTCTTTTCATGATCGAC
Organism: Crocinitomicaceae bacterium; assembly: GCA_036782275.1. Lineage (GTDB taxonomy): Bacteria > Bacteroidota > Bacteroidia > Flavobacteriales_D > Crocinitomicaceae > UBA952. The sequence goes on along the minus strand of DAIPZI010000092.1, from coordinate 4,165 downwards.
GCGCAAGAGGGGGTGCAAAAGCAGGATTTGAGTATTTTTTATATGATTGAAAAAAATTCAAAGGGGGTTGTAGTACTTGTTAATAAATGGGATTTAATAGATAAAGACCACACTACTGTTAAGAAATACGAAGATAAAATTCGTGAACAACTTGCACCTTTTAATGACGTCCCAATTATTTTTACGTCAACCATTACAAAGCAAAGAATTCATAAAGCCATTGAGACGGCAATGACTGTTTTTGAAAATAGGATTCAAAAAATACCCACCTCAAAATTAAATGACATCATGCTTGATGTTGTACATTCCACGCCTCCACCATCTGTGAAGGGAAAGTATATAAAAATCAAGTTTATTCAGCAGCTTCCTACTCACGCTCCTTCTTTTGCAGTCTTCTGTAATTTGCCTCAATATGTTACGGATGGATACAAGCGTTTCTTTGAAAACAGATTGCGTGATCACTTTGACTTTGAAGGTGTTCCGGTTAAAATATTCTTTAGAAAAAAATAGAGGTGGCTTATTGGAGGTTATCTCATGATGGTCACATGACCTGTTCTCGTTATCTTTTCGTCAGTATCTTTTTGTTTGTATAGGATTTTCCAGGTGTAAATTCCATCCGGACACATATATGGACTTTTTGAATAAGTTCCATCCCATCTCGCATCAGCATCTTTACTCTCCCAAACAATTTCTCCCCACCGATTGAATACCAAAAGTTGAAAGTTGAATTTATCAAAACCTTCTAGAAATACAGGTCCCCATGTTTGATTATGCTCGTCTGAATCAGGCGTGAAGGTGTTAGGAACATAAAGGTCATAGGTTTCATTTAACGTGAGGATTAAACTACTCGTATTTTCACATCCCTCATCTGAAATAGCAGTTAAAAATACCTCAATAAAATTATTGTTTATCGTAATGCTGTAATCTGGGTTTGTAATACTTGAATTATTTCCGTTTCCAAAATCCCAAATGTATTCAGTGCTATTCACAGATTGATTTGTGAAACTCACCAATTGTGTTGGCGATGTAAGAACATTAGGGTTTGCGGTAAATTGCGAAATTGGTTCAGGGAAAACGCATATATAATCTAGCGCTTGAGTTGAGCTTTGACAATAGTTTGTTGAATTGATGTCAAGCTGAATATCAAAACAGCCTTGGTTTTCAAAAGTGTAATTTAAGCTTGGAGTATTCCCTACTGCAGCTCCATCAATAAACCAGGAGTAGATTACATCTGTATCCGATGTATTGAAATTTGCTGTTAGAATGACATCAAAAGGAGCGCACCCTGAGGTGCCGGAAGTAATGAAGCCTCCATCGATAGCTGTTTGAATTACTATTGTTATTTCTAAAAGATCAGTACTCTCACAGCCATTTATACTCTGACTTGCGTAAAGGGTTTGTCCGTTAATTAACAGAGCGGTGGGGTCAATTAACGTTCCATTCAAGGGTGCGTCATACCAAGTAATGTCACTTCCAGTAATATCAATATCTTGTAATGTGGGATTTTCGTCTTCGCAAAATGCCTGAATGGTTTGACTTGACGTTGGGGGAGGGGTATTCAGTATTGTTACACTCATTTCTAAAAATGTAGAGCTTTCACATGGAGGGGTTCCGATGGTTTGCGTAGCAAAGTATGTTGTGTTGGTTGTTAAATCCGTATTGCTCGTTAGGGCAATTCCATTTACATCATACCAATTGATATTTGAGCCAACCACCACGAGATCATTGATTGTTGGCGCATCTGTTTCACAAAATGTCGGTGTATTATTCAAGGCAGTGGGAGCCATTGGGTCATTTAAAGTAACAGAAATGAATAAGCTGTCTGAGCTTTGACAACCGGTTAATGGATCAATATCAATAATTATATATTCACCTTGCTCTAATGAATCATTCATGCTTACAAGTACCGTTGAGCTTCCGTTATCAAAAAAGTAGGTAGGATAATTACCATTTACATCCAAATCTCCTACAAGCAGATTATCTATTACACAAAATACTGGTGAGGAGTTGTTTGTTGTGGGGGCTGAAAGACCAGTTACAGAGACATTTATTTCAAGACTGTCGATACTTTCACAGCTATTTCCAGGTCCTGTTTGGGTAACATAGTATGTACCTGTTACTGCCAATTCACTTTCTGCTACGGCTATAATTGACGCTCCATCCCAAAAGAAAAAATTTAGAATTCCTCCATTGCCTGTAGCGCCTATACCTCCTAAAGTAATGGAGTCGGATTCACACAATTGAACGTTGTTATTCGATATCTGAGGTGAGGAGGATTGTTCAATTAAAACATTGATACTTACGCTATCTGATTGGTTGCAGCCGTTTGTGTTGTCTATTTGTGAAACATAATAAAGACCTGTAACCAATGTGTCAGTCAAAAAGGCTGTTGATATAGTTCCGCCAATTTCTAAACTGATGATGGGCGTGTTAGAAAAAGTGACAGGCAGGTCATCTACGGTTTGATCATCTTCTATACATGCAGTGTAATTATTGTTGGTAACCGCAGGAGTTGGAGTTTGAGGAGAAACAATAACAATAGGATTAATTGTTTCTGATGATGAGCAAGTTCCCACAGTAATTGAAAAGAAATATGAACCAGGGTTTAGATTGCTTATTGTGCCTGTGGTGCTTGTTCCGGAGACGCTTCCGCTTGGGTTTCCAGTAATGGTCCAATTTTCGGGTGAAGGAAGGTTAATGAAAGAAACACTTCCAGTAGTATTGGGGCAAATGGGTTGGGTTACCACATCAATTTCAGGAGGCGGCGGAGAATTTATCACGTTTACGGTGATGATGTCGGAACCAACAGTGCTACATGAGCTTCCCGAAACCAATACTTGGTACTGGGTAGTGGTTTGGATGTTGTTTACCGTTAGAGTCTCCGAATTGGCACCTGAAATGTCTTCCCATAGACCGGCATTGAGTACTTGCCACTGTAGATCCAAGCCGTTGGGATTGCTAATACTTAATGTAGCGGTATTATTTCCCGAGCACAAAAATTCGTCATTAGAAACCACACCAGCCACACATGGGCTTGTAAGGCAAAGATTTGGATTGGTTTCATTAAATTTAATGAGCGCATACCTGTCTTCATTAGAATTATTTGCAACAGGTAAAATAGGGTTTGCTACTGTTCCAGACCAATTGGAGAGTACCCTGAGCCCTGTGGCCCCCGGCATGTATCCATAATATGGTGATAAGCTACCAAAATTATACGGTGTAGTTTTTTCCACATATACAACCAATGAGTTTCCCGCAGTGTATGTAAATGGAACAGAAAATGTAACTTCTGCTTCGCAATGGGTTGGGGGATTCGAAGCTGGAGGTGTAAATGTTAAGTCCCCTTGAAAAACATTAACGGCTCCGTTCGCAATTAAATCAGGTATATCCTCATTTGGAAATACAGAATTAGCTCCATATTCAAAAAGATAAATGCTTACATCGGTCATTAAAAAACTTGATCCTGAGGTCGTCGCTGCGTAATCAATCATCCACCTTAAGCTCAATAAGTCGTTACTCGGACCCATTTCTGCTGCTGTGTAAAGATTTGCAGACCATCCTATGCCTTCGCCAGTCCCGTTATAGTTTGTGGAAATTACATTAAATGTATTGGTGAACGCATAACTACCTCCAACAGTGATGTCGACAAGATTTTGTGTACGACCGAAAAAAACAGGTGTAAGAAAAAGTAAAAGAGAAACTAAAGATTTCATGAATACATCAGATAATTATGTTTAGTTCCCTAAATCATCGACTCTTTTTTGACGTTGCATTGGATTTTCTTGTCTGCGATTTCTCATTTTTTGTTGCTTAAACAAATCGTATCTCGAAGGAATCAATTCTCTCGGCCAAGAATTGTTGTATAAATCTGTATCTGCAGTTTCTAATTGTGGATCCAGTCTGAATGAAACAACTTCTTTATCTAAGATGAAAACTTTTGAGACATTGACTTCACTTCTTCTCCATATTTCTGCCGGTATTCTAATGATTTCTGAAGTTTCATCGATGTAACTTATTCTAATAATCAAAGGCATCACTAATCCTCCAATATTTTTGAAATTTAGCTCATAAAAGAATTTTTCCGCGTTCAGTAATTCAAGGTTTGCGTTGTTTCTTTTTACAAACTGGGCATACTCGAACTCATCGAGTTTATCTACCTTAAAAA
>DAIPZI010000091.1:0-5963 GCA_036782275.1 Crocinitomicaceae bacterium | reverse complement strand
TCTACGAGCTGATCTGGATCAGATTTGATTTCCTTGGGACAATCTCGGACATGTTCATCAATTTCTTCAAATGCGTTAATCTGAGCTAAGCGTTCGCTCGCAGTCGATTGAGAAAAAATTACTCCCAATGGAAATAGGAGTAAAAGAACCACACAATAATTTTTAAAATGATTGATCATGAGTTAATTTCAATGGTAAGTTTTAGAAATGTATTGAATTATATAATGTCAAACATAACTTTAACTATTTTTTAAAGATTTGGTACCCTCCAATTTCAGTAACCCATTTGGGAAGCTGGTTTGGATCATAGGGTTCCCCCATGGCTTTTACTACCTCTTCGGGTTTTACAATGCCTTTTTTTGAGGTAAAAGCATACTTTACAACAGAAGCCATATGTGTCTTTCCATTGCGTTCTATCTTTTGAAAGAAGTAAAACCAATTGCTGTCATAGCCTATAATATTGGTCTTCAATTCAAAGCGTTGAAATAAACGTAATCTATGCCTGTATTCATTATATGTACCGGTAATGGTAAGGGACCAATGGTTTTTTTTCAAAAAGGCATTGATATCCACGCGAGTTCCATATCCATACCTACCCAAGTCAAGCAGAGTAACATATCGGCCATTATTCAGCTCCAAAAAGGGGTCAATGTCCTGTGGCCAAACCATCATTGGAATGGTATCAGAATCTCGACTGTAAAAATTCAATTTCGGCTGGAATCTTTTTGAGATGAGAACTCTTGTAAGTCTGAGGTATGGATACATTAAATGAAATTATATGTGAGTAAAATATTTTTCAAAAATAATCTTTTGTAATGGGTTTTAATCTTGAATTTCAATGGTGTCTTTTCTTGGATAAATTTTAGAGACAATATATCCAACAAGCATAGCCAATGCAAAAGAAGGAGCTAAGACATCCAATTCTTTTAAATACTCTCCCAGTCCCTCAATATTTGCAAATACAAACTTGAATAAGATCACCGAAGCAAACCCTGTAATCATTGATGCAATCGCGCCCTTTTCGGAATAGCCCTTCCAGAAAATAGAGAGAATAATCACCGGACAAAAAGTGGCGGCTATTCCCGACCAACCAAAGATCATAATCCAAAAAACTTGTCTTTCTGGGTATAAGTTGTAAAGTAAAATTGCAATTCCAAGTGCGGTTAAAGCCATACAAACAGTAACAAGTCTCGAGAAGCTAGTTAAGTTTTCATCTTTTAAATCAGGTCTAAATATTTTTTGATAAAAGTCACGTGTAACTGCGCTAGAAGCAAGAATCAGAAGAGAGTCAATCGTTGACATAATAGCGGAGAGCACAATGGCAATAAAGACCGCTACTAAAATGGTCGGCAAGAACTCATGCGTCATCATGCTTAAAACATTTTCGCCTCCTGTCCCCAATATAGCTTCGGGATCTTCTCCCTTACTTGTGAAATAAATTCTAGCAAGAATACCTATGGTTACCGCTGCTGCATCCGTAAGTAGGGTAAAGATCAAGGCAACCCATTTTCCTTTGTCAATTTCTTTTTCACTTTTTATGGACATGAAACGAACGTAAACTTGAGGAGACCCCAAAAAACCAAGCCCAATCATGGAGAATCCTAAAATGGTAAAAAGATTCATCAGGCCATCAGGGCTTCTACCCATCACCTGCGTAAGTGTGGGGTCAATGGCATTTAGTCCTTCCGTAATTCCAACGCCATGATCCATATTAAACCAAATAACTATGGGCAGTAAAACCAAGCCAAAAAACATTAAAATTCCTTGGAACATATCCGACCATACAGCCGCTACAAATCCACCGATAAAAATATAAAGTAAAACAATAAAAAATCCTATGAGTGCACCAATTCTGTAGTCAATATTAAGCATGGACTCAAAGGCAATTCCAGTAACGTCCATTTGCGACGCGACATAGATAACTACAAAAACAACCAGTACTGAGGCTGCTATGATTCGAAGCGTATTTGTAGATGATTTAAAATGACTTTGCAGATAGTCAGGTATGGTAATCGCATTATATTTATCAGAGCGCCTTTTAAAGCGTTTGGCCATAAATTGCCAGGATATAAAGACCCCAAGAAGCTCACCTGCTACGACCCAATATCCCGAATATCCGGCCATTGCACCCATCCCAGTGAGTCCAATAAGTAGCCATCCAGATTCACCAGTTGCTCTGGCCGAAAACGCTACCGCCCAAAACCCCATTTGCTTCCCGCCGACATAGTAATCACTCATTCCTTTTACTCTGCGAGAGGCGACTATTCCTATAATGAATAAAATAGCTACATAAACGCCTAATACAATAAGTTTAGTGATTTCCATGGGTGATTATTTCTCTTGTAAAACCCCACTAAAAATGCTATCGTGCTCCTCAACAAAATTTTCTAGTATTTGAAAAAAGTTCAAAATATCTTCTCTTTCATTTTGGGCATTTATGGTCACTAATCGAATAAATTCATCTTCTTGAAAAGATCCATACCCAACGAGTAATTCAGAATGTTCATACAATTCCGTACAAATTTTTCTTGCTGGAATTCCCTTGTAATTAAAACAGACTGAAATGGATTCATCGTAACTGTAAAGAGTATAATCACTGTTGTTCTTCACATATTCTCGGGCAACATTTGCCAGCTCAAATTGATGGTCAACAATTTTTTCTAGCCCCTCTGTTCCGACACTTTTCCAGAGTGTCCAAAATTTCAATGCATCATTTCTTCTGCCACATTGCAGTGATGTTTTTCCCAAATTAAACTCATCATGATCCGTCTGATACAGATAGCTTGCGTCATTTGAAAATGAATCGTGCAAATGCTTTTTATTTTTTGCAACAATGATTGAGCACGATAATGGGGTACCCAACATTTTATGAGCATTGTAGCTGAATGAATCAACCAATTCAATCCCATCAATAAGGTGTTTGTAGGAACTACTGAAAAGTACAGATCCACAATATGCACCATCTACATGAAGCCACATTCCATGTTTATCACAAATTTCACGAGCAGAACGTATTGGATCAAATGCCCCCATCACTGTTGTTCCCGCAGTTAGGTTTACCATGACAGGAGAAAACCCGTCATGTATGTCTTTTTCAATCATCCTCCCTAATGCCGAAACATCCATTTTACCAAATTGGTCACAGGGTACATATCGAACATTATCTCTTCCTATACCAGAGAACGCAGCGTTTTTGGGTATACTGTAATGCGACTCTATCGAGGTATAAACCGTCATTTTTCTTTGTAACCCCTCATATCGAACCGTCTGATCAAAGGCGTCTCGCGCCATTACCATGGCCATGTAATTGGTCATTGATCCTCCAGGAGCAAAAGTTCCATCTGAATGATCATCCCAACCTATAATGTTGCATGTTTCACGAAGCAAAACTTTTTCCACACCCACCTGCGGACCCGCCGCTTTATAGGTATACATACTGTTATTTAGTACAACAGCAAGAAGATCTCCAAGAACCGCTTTGTCATTTCTTCCGCCAAAAAGTTGATTGAAAAATGCATTAGTCGCTGTTCGAGGTGTTTTTAGAACAAGATCCTTTAAGGCAAGCTCAAACTCTTCATCAGGAATTCCTTTTTTGTCTAAAGACAAGTCCAAAACATCAAATAATTGACTCGAATTGACATGCTCCGCAACCGGATTAACTCCCTCATCTACAATTAATTCTCTAACAATTTTGTCAAATTTATCTAAAGTATTTAGCATACGCATTTTTTATTTTTTAAACATTCCGCAACATGAAAAAAACTTGTATTTCATTGATTTCATGGTCTTTTTAACCATATAATGGTTATATTTAATGCACATCTTCTGATGGCAAGTAAAGTTAATACTATTTGCTTTCTATGGAAAACAAAATCACTATGTTGCCAATCACTTCTATTAAAAAACTTATTGAATCTTTTGACGATGCCGAGCCTTCCGAACAGGCAGGCGTTCTGAAAAGAATGGACATCGAAATTTCTGAATTTGAAAAATATGCAACTTGGATTGAGGCAGACTACTCGAGAAACTGCATTACACGAAAAGAAGGATTTGAAATTATTTTGATTTGCTGGGACGAAGAAAGTACAACTCCTATTCACGATCACGATGGACAGGACTGCTGGGTACTTCAGATTTCGGGAAGCATCATAGAAAAACGTTACCAAGAAACGGAGGACGGCTTTACAATTACGCATGAAGCAAATCTGAAAGAAGGGAATCTTTCCTACATGAATGATCGGATGGGATACCATACCTTAGAAAATAATTCCAATTCACGAGCGATGACCTTACATGTCTACGCCAATCCTATTGAAAAGTGTAAGGTGTATAATGAGGAAAAATCTCAATTTGAAGTAAAAGAACTCGTTTATGACACAGTACACAAAATAGACGCTCTATCCGTTGCTGTAAACAAGTAAACTTCGATTCAACAATTACTTCCCGATACAGAACTTACTGAAAATGCTGCCTAAAAGGTCGTCTGTAGAAATGTCTCCGGTGATACTTCCCAAATGAAACATCGCCTGACGAATATCCATGGCAATAAAATCACCGGTAGTTCCGTCGTTCAATCCAGAATTTGCCTTTTCAAGAGCTTCTGCTGTTTTGATTAATGCCTCATGGTGTCTCGCGTTGGCAATAATGGTGTCGTTTTCAAGATCCATTTCGCCAAGAACGGCTTTGACCATTTCTGCTTTTAAAACATCAATACCAAGGCCTTCTTTGGCGCTTAAAACCACACCAACGTTAAGGTCCTCCTGAATCAAATCACTTTTATTGGTCAATAAAATGATTTTTTTATCAGGATATGTATCCGTCAATTCATTGCTCCAAGATTGCGTTTGAGAAAGGTTGGCTTTATCCGTGGCATCTGCAAGGCACAGCACAATTGACGCTTCTTTTATTTTTTGTTGAGAACGTTCAATCCCCATAGCCTCAATGTTCTGTGTCGTTTCCCGAATACCCGCAGTATCAATCAATCGAAACAAAATCCCTTCAATATTTAGGGTTTCTTCAATGACATCACGGGTCGTTCCCGCCTCATCACTGACAATCGCTCGATCTTCTCCTAAAAGCTGATTGAGCAAGGTGCTTTTTCCAGTATTGGGTGCGCCAACAATGGCAACAGGCACACCATTTTTAAGTGCATTACCCAATGCAAAAGAACCTGAAAGTCTTTTTACGGTGACTAATACTTTTGACACCAGCTCTTTAAGCTGAGTACGGTCCGCAAATTCCACATCCTCTTCTGAAAAATCAAGCTCCAACTCGATGAGAGAAGCAAAAGCGATTAATTCTTCTCTCAATATTTTTAAATCCGAAGAAAGATTTCCTTTCAGCTGGTTAAGGGCAATTCTATGGGCTTTTTTACTTTGTGCAGCAATTAAATCTGCAACAGCTTCAGCTTGAGAAAGGTCAAGCTTACCGTTTAAAAATGCCCGCTGAGTGAACTCTCCAGGGTCAGCCATTCGGCAGCCAAGGCTCTGAAGTGTATCCAAGATTTGCTGCTGTACATAAGGGGATCCATGACAGGATATTTCAGCACTTTCCTCCCCCGTAAAGCTTTTTCCATGATGAAATACCGTCACCAACACCTCGTCGATATTCGAACCGTCAACGGCTTTTAACAGTCCAAAATGAACCGTGTGAGAGTCTACATTTGTCAAGGGTTTCGAAAAACAATTCGAAACAAGGGAAAGAGCCTCTGGTCCTGAAACCCGGAGTACAGCAATGGCTCCAATACCCCCTGCGGTAGCTCTTGCACAAATGGTATCTGTGGCTGAATTCATAGTGCAAAGCTACGAATTAAAGACGCTCTTAGAATGAAATAATTATGGATTAAAAATCAGCTCTTTAATTAACCCACCAGTTAATTGATCGAATTTTTTCTCATCCATCTCACTTTTCGGAATTATTTTTCCAGCCTTTTCACTCAATAATAAATCAACCCACTTCAATGT
>DAIPZI010000090.1:1649-6066 GCA_036782275.1 Crocinitomicaceae bacterium | reverse complement strand
TTTATAGAAGCGATGCAACCGTTTCCATCTGTTGTATTAAGGATGTATTCCCCAGCATAAATTCCATTTAAATCTTCAGAAAAATAGGGCAACACACCGTTTATCGGACTTACCCATTGATAGGTGTAATTGGGAGACCCTCCTATAGTGGTGACTTGTATCTCTCCTGTATTTTCACCATAACAATTAATATCAACCGGAGCGGCACTAAGTCCCAATTCTTGAAGCGGCTCATCAACAACGAATGGGGTTTGATTCGTGCAATTTTTGGCGTCTGTAACTGTCAGCGTATAGGTTCCCGCGATTAAAGAAGAAAGATCTTCAGTAACTTGTCCAGAATCCCAAGAGAAGCTAAATGGCAAATTCCCACCATAAACCGACACTTCGATTTCACCATCGGACTCTCCTTTACAGTTCACATTAGTAATTAGACCATTAACCACGATTGGATTGGGTTCTATAATGACAACTTCAGCGTTGGCAGTGCATCCTTTCGAATCTGTAACTGAGACACTGTATGTGCCTGAATTTAGATTTGATAAATCTTGGACAACGGAACCGTTAGACCAGTTGTAGAAATATGGCGGGGTGCCTCCGAATACTGAAAGGTCGATCGAGCCATTGTTAATACCACCACCACATTGCTTGTTTAGTTTTGAGTAGCTTAAATAAAGTTCGGCAGGTTCATTGACTGTTGCACCAGAAAAAAGCTGACATCCATTATTATCTACAATGTCAACAGTATATTGCCCGGCCTCAATATTTGATAAGGCAGTTGTTGCTGAGTTACTCGTAAAAGTATTACCATTAGACCATTGGAAACTGTATGGAAAGGCATGTGATTCTGCATCAATAGTGACATCGATACTCCCAGTAGCATCTTCATAACATGCCACATCGTTAACCGAGCTATTCACTTGTATTGGTGAGGCCTTCATTTTAAACGATGGCATTGTCACTGGATCAAAACCCTCTAATTCCCAATCTTTCTCAAACCAATTATATTCAAAAGAACCTATTGGTATAGAGGTCTCCCAAAGAGGCCCAACGCTTAGCTCAAAACCAGGAAACCCTAGATCCGGAACAACAACTTCTGGTGTGCAAGCTGTATAAGTACACCAACACCAAGGACAAGACCACGATGGACATGGGTATGGAATAGGAATGCAGATTTCGGGGATAGTAAATCCTGGGATAACAACTACCTCAGGTATTTCAAATCCAAACTCAAAAGCACTCATCAAAAAGTCAAAAGAAACTTCGTCATAGGTGCGGTTTTTTATGTCGCCAACAATCGAATATGTAGGAGTGATATTCAATTCTTCGTAATAACAAGGGTATTGATATTGGAGCTGGTCTCCTACTTCAAAAGTTATGATGCTTGATTGTCCTGTTGAAGATACCGCTCCTGAAGAACCGTTAATGATGGAATAATTTACAGGAAGAGGGAAATCCATTTCGGCATATACTTTAGGTGTAAAGTCGAAACATTGCTTATTCGTAATGTTCGCATCAAAACTTGCACTAAAAAAATTCCAGCTTACCTCAGCAACTCCTCCAATCTCTTCTGACCCAGAAAGGTTCTCTAAAAAAGCGCCAATAGCAGCCGTCGGTCCAGGGACGCTAGACATAATGCCACCCAACAAATCGAATATTTCAAGGTTAAGATTAAAATAAGTTGAATCTCCGCATGCGTTAATGTCGCCATTTGAATTGATGGTTGGATCAGTATTGACATAGGGAATGGTGATTGAACCCGAAAGGCCGAGAGCTGAAGGAAGCTCTACAGGAAAAGAACTACCATAGTATACTTGCCATGGGATAAAATTTGGGTAAGGAGATGTTGTTGGGTCTTCTTCAGGGGGAAGTGCGTAAGGCCAGTTTCCAGCTGGGGGTTCAGTTCCGCCCACATAGGGAGGTAAAGCACCCGGTCCGAGACACCATATTCCGTTCTCACCATTTGTAGACGCCCCAGACCCACTGATGGTTAAAATGTTGAGTGTTTGTAGTCCTGTGTCAAAGGAAGGAATAATAGGGAAAGTAACACATCCAAAAAAACACAATTGCGCACTGGCAGAGGCTGCCATTTGAAAATAGAAATCCCAGAAAAATTCTCCTGCAGTTGGATATAAAGTTTCTAACTTCCAATCATTAAGGCAGTCGTAGGAAGAGGCAATCGTAACATTGTCTCCTTGATCATAGGACAAGTCATTGGGCATGTTTAGCTCAATATCAATAGGATAATCAACCTCAATGGTTCCTGTTGTGAAGCCTTCAATTCTGACCTCACTCCCGATAACCCCAGAGAAAGCTCCACTTAACCCTCCTCCAAAACTTTGGCCGGCAATAGAGACTATTCCAGAACTTCCGGTATTAAAACTCACGTCCCATCCTTGTTCAAATAAGGTGATTTCCTGATCAATTGTAAATGGGCTAAATGATGGACCCCACATGTTTTGTTGACCTGAGTTAAAACTCACATTATGGTTCACCAATTGTTGAGAAAAAGAGGTTTTTAGAAAGACAAGTGAAATAACACAAAGCGTTATTTTTAAATAATCAGTAGGACCTTTTGTCGAATAAATCATTTTTTTGCGTGCTTAATCTAGTAATTCAATATTAGCAGTAGCAATACTGCTGTTAATTGGGCCGGACAAAAGCTCCTCAAGATCCATGGGGTAAGTAATGTTAAGCCAAAGCGTTTTTTTTGTGTTGCCAATAAACACCATTTTTCTAATAAATGTATTTCCGTTTAATTCAAATGAAAATGTTAGCCCTTTTCCTTTACTTCCGGAACGGGTTACAATGTCTTCTTTACTTTTCAGAATCAGTTTGTTTCGATCCATGTAGTCTTGATCAATGGCTTCCGCTATTCTAATGTAATTCGAATTGTCAAGTTGAAGCATCATAATCGCCGCACTGTTCTGTATAGATAAGTAGCCGTTGAATGCAGAGGTCGTATCGAATCCAATAGGCGGTGTAATGACATTGATATTGGCATTTTTTGTGGCAGGCATCTTTTGAGAAAGACCAAAACCCACAGAAAGCATTAGGAAAGCAACACACGCCATAACGCGAGCTTGAACAATAAATTTCAACTTCATTAAACTACGATAAAATCATTAACTCTAGAATGCTAAATTAGAACATAAAAACAATATGTTGGCATCAAATCTTTTTTTATATTCTAAAAATAATAAAGAATAATGGGGGATTATTCATCGGGAGCAACAACGGTATACCCAACCGGTACCTCTAAGGAAAATAAGGATTCTTTATTTTCTAAAGAAAAAAGAAGGTTAGAAGCCTTGTACCTTAATTGAACACCCTCTGAAATTGCAGAAAATTCCATTGGAAACCCAGGAATAAAATCATTAGTAAGTTTATATTCAGACAAGTCTATTTCAAAATCATTGGTACACCAATACACTATTTTAAATTCAGTATTTGATAGAACCACTTTATAACACTCAAAACCTAAAATTGTCTTTTTTTCATCTTTGAAAACATCTATTTGTGATGTTGAATCAACTCGAATTGGGACTGTTTGAAGTTCATTGGTGTTGGATCTTTTGGCAAATTTACCCATAGGACTGTCCATGAGATTCAGTGATTTACTTTTGGTTTTATCAAGGATTGTTGTGACGTTATAGTTTCCCGCCATTTTAAACTCGACACGTGCAAATTTTTCGGCAAAATAGATTTTTAAAGAGCTGTTCCTCATGAGTCCAACTTTTTGCCGCACTTCCAGGCTCGTATCTAGCGCATTTGCGGAAATAGAGTACTGTAAATAGCCTTCTTTTTGGGCCTCTAAAACGAAGGGGGAAAGGAAAAGGAAAAGAAATACTAGTTTAATCATCAAAGTAATTTAACGGTAAAAATAGTTAAAGAATCAATTTAAATACACTTCGTAGTAAACAGCCTACGCTCTATTGAACTCTAATCGCATCAAAAGATCCTGATATGGTATGAGGAGTGTCAAATGCATCGATTACGGTTCCTGAAAAATCGCCTTTAGCTATTGTCGATTCCAAATTACTTGTAGCTCCCCAAACTAGATTGGGGAAGGTCGTTACATTTACAGTTACACTTCCTTCATCTGAAGTGTAAGCATTCATCCCGTGCATTATTGACATGAGACCTTCACTGTCTGAATCAAAAACATAGCTTCCTGTTGTTGTTAAATCTACAGACGCTATTTGAATAGTAAAAAGATTGTCATTACCAACCAATATGATCTGCCCTCCTCCTTCAGGAATCCCTGCATTCGTTTGAAAAATGGAAGGACAATCCGAGAGGTCTCCTTCTTCTGTATAGGTTCCTTCATAAGAATAATTCGTACCATCAATTGTTATGTTCCATTGAACTAAAGCCGTGTTTTCGGGTTCATCGTCTTTCCCACAACCAACGAGCTGAG
>DAIPZI010000090.1:0-1549 GCA_036782275.1 Crocinitomicaceae bacterium | reverse complement strand
TGGAACGCTTCATCCGAATATCCATTATTGATCGTTCTTCATGGCTTAACGCAATCTGGGAATGGAATAATGAATATTACCGGATTCAACGATATTTCAGAAGCGAATGATTTTATTGTTTGTTATCCGGATGGTATTAATGCCTCCTGGAATGCGGACATGAATTCGTTAAACTCAGATGTAGATGATCTTGGATTTGTTGAAGAGCTAGTAAATTATTTTGAATTGAACTTCAATACGAACCCTCGAAAAAGATACTTAAGTGGATTCTCTAATGGGGGATATTTAAGTCATAAAATTGCAAGCGAATCAGAAATGTGTTTTGCGGCAATTGCAACGGTTTCCGGAAATATGTCGACGACAACGTATGAGAATTTTAATCCGATGTATCCTACTTCAGTGCTTCATATTCATGGAACAAGTGATGCTATTGTTCCATACAATGGTGGTGCATCAACTGGTGCATCTGTCGATGATGTATTGGCACTTTGGCAGAATTTTTTGTCTTGTAACACTGAACCTCAAATGCAGGCCATGCCGAACCCTAATATTTTTGATCTTTCGTATCCAGAACGATATATCTACCAAAATTGCAATGGGTCGGAACTAGAACATATTAAGGTGATAGGAGGAGGTCATCAGTGGCCCGGAATTCAAACATTGATTGGTGGCTTAGGAACAATAAACATGGATTTCTACTCTCCTCAAGTGATTTGGGATTTTTTGAACGGAAAGTCCTGTCCTCAAAGTGTTGGAATACTTGAATCGGGAGACCAAGACAAACACCTTTTAAAGGTGGTTGATTATTTGGGAAGAGAGGTTGAAAACCACGAAAATGGGGTGGTTTTATGGATTTTTGATGACGGTTCCGTTGAACACAGGTTTCAATTTTCGGAATAAGTCGAATAGAATGTAGTATCTAAATGCTATTACGATTATCCAGATGTTATCAAAGTTTGTGTCTTTCCTATTTTTTAACGCCCGCTCTTCATATTACAAATGAAGATTTGATTCATTTCAACCTCTATCCAAACCCTACATCAGACCAATTGATTATTGAAAGCGATCGAAAGGGTACAGTCTTTATTTATGACGTAAAGGGTTCTTTGGTGGTTGAGTTACAGGTTGAATCCGGCATCAACATGTTGAATGTGGTTTCTTTTCCAATTGGTATTTATCGTGTTGTATTGTTGAATGTGAAAAAAGAAATAGTTCAGCAAAAATCCTTTGTAGTGGATTGATTTTGTTTTGCTTAAAAACATTATTTTAGAGCAAATTCGAATAATGAAAAACCTTGCTACTGTCCTATGTGCTCTTTTTATCTACGGATCAACCTACTCACAAAATATATTACTTAACGAAGATTTTGAAGACACTGTATTCCCTTCGGGATGGACTATTTCTACGAATGCCACAGACGGAGGATGGAATTTAGGCACCAATCAAAACATAGAGAGCCAATGGTGGTCAGTCACACCACATGGTAATATTATAGGGACAAATGATGATGATTGTGATTGTGATAAAAGCATGGATTATTTGATTATGC
>DAIPZI010000089.1:1413-6121 GCA_036782275.1 Crocinitomicaceae bacterium | reverse complement strand
CAGTCCAATTATCTCCCCCATCTGTGGTTCTGAAAAAGCCATTATTTGAAGTCAAATAAATAATATTAGAATTAACTGGAGACATTACAATGTCTTTTACTCCATGAGATTGATTCTGAAAAGCAGCGTCTCCAATCATTGACCAATTTAAACCTCCATCCGATGTTTTATAAAGGTTCCCTCCGCTCTCAAAGAAGGCTATATCAGGATTACTATGGTCGATTTCGATCGCAAAAATTCGATTTAAAACCAAATCCCTTGTCGTCAAGCTCCACGTCAAACCTGCATCGATAGACTTCCACATCCCGGCAGTGGCGGTTCCTGCATACATCACATCGGGATTAGTCAAACATCTCTTTACCGTATAAACATGAGCGGCTCCAGGCGCATAGCTTCGACTTGCCGCATCAATATCAAAATCATAGGGGCCAATGCAAGACCATTCTGAGTTCTCATCTTTTAAAGACCTCAAACTTTTTGACTTTTTGATATAATTCTTATCATAAAGATTACTCGCATCAAAAGAAACTTCCCTACTTAAGGCCCTTAACCATCTCTTAAAATATTGCGTATGCTCATTTTTTATAAACGCGTGTGTTGCATAATAGTCATCATGTTGTTTTATTACCAATTCTGGATTTGGATTTTCTTGATACATCAATTTTATCCATTCAGGTGAGGACGAATTTGTATTATATTTCATTTCACTCTGGGTATAACCAGAGAAAAACGATGTTAGTAAAATCAAAATAGATAAGGTGATTTTCATAGCGGTTTTTATTTGAGGTATAAAGATAAGTAAAACAATAAGGAAGTCATTTTTCCTTTGAAATTGTTCTCAATGCTATATAATACCGTAACTTCGCCAAATAATTTAAATCAAGATGCAAATATCAGAAGTCAGCTATTTAGGAAATTTACGCACTGCTTGTAAGCATTTAAAATCAGGCGATACTTTTATCACTGATGCCCCTACAGATAATAATGGAAAGGGTGAAGCATTTTCTCCTACGGACATTTTGGCTACATCACTTGCATCATGCGCAATGACCATTATTGGAATTTATTGCAACAAAAACAACATCTCTTTTGAGAATTGTGAAGCACGTGTAACTAAATTAATGGGAAATAATCCGAGGAAAGTTGATCAGATTATTATTGAAATGAAGTTGTCCGAAAACAATTGGGATGACAGCACATTAGAAAAGGTCTTGAAAGCTGCACGAACCTGCCCGGTTGAGCTCACCTTAAAAAACAATGTTCAAATTGAATATAAATTCACATAGAATGGAAGAAAAAAGAGACAAGTATCCCAGAAAGGAAAAAAAGGATGTCATCTTTGGATTACATCCTGTACTTGAGGCTATAAAGTCAGAACAGGAGCTAAATAAGATATTAATACAAAAAGGTATTGATAAAGAACATTTTCGAGAATTGAAAGAAATTCTTGCTGGAAAAGATTATAACATTCAATACGTTCCTGTTCAGAAGTTGAATAAGCTGACTTCTGGAAACCATCAAGGTGTCATTGCATTCGTAACGCCTATTGAATATCAAAATATTGAGACTCTTGTAGACCAATGGATGGAAAAAGAGCAGAAGGTCAATATTCTGGTATTAGACCGAATTACTGATGTGAGAAACTTTGGAGCCATTGCAAGATCAGCCGAATGTCAAGGGGTAGATGCTATTTTAATTCCCTCTAAGGGATCCGCTTTGGTATCTTCAGATGCAGTAAGAACATCATCTGGAGCTCTAAGTCGTATCCCGGTATGTAAAACCGATGATCTCAAAAACACACTGTTTTATATACAGCAATCAGGCATTCGATTAATTGCCTGTTCGGAAAAATCGTCTTTACCATTACATGAAATAAACCTAAGAGGGTCTGTCGGAATCATAATGGGGTCTGAAGAAAATGGCATTACCTCAGACCTGATTAATCTTTCGGATGTTAGGGCGAAAATCCCAATGCATGGAGAAATTCAATCATTAAATGTGAGTGTAGCGACAGGAATCATTCTTTATGAAAAAATGAGACAGGAAAACGCTTAGTGCTATATCCTTAGATGCTGTGTAGCTATCAAGGGAAGCTCATTTAGATTTTGAATCGTGAATTCATAATTTTCAGACGAGCGTTCATGGGGATCAAACAATACAGCCTTTAACCCAGCTTTTAATGCTCCTGAAACATCAGCGATGTAATCATCTCCAATCATTAATGCATTTTCTGATTCACAATTGGCCTGTTTCAATGCATAATTAAATATGGCAAGAGCAGGCTTGTTTTTGCCAACAGCCTCTGAGCAAACAATGACATCAAAATACTTCCTTAAACCACAATTATCCAACTTTATATATTGAACCTCTTCAAAACCATTTGTGATGATGTGAAGATGGTACCCCATTTGCTTTAATTCATCTAAAACTTCTTTTGTATTCGGAAATTGCTTCGTCTGACGCGGGGAGATTTCAACATACATTTCACCCATTTTGCTAGCCAGAGTTATGTCATTTTTACCAAATTGCTTTAAGGTCGCATTGAACCGCTCATACCTCAAAATTTCCTTTTGTAAATTTCCTTTTCCATATTCCCCCCACAATCTTGAATTGTGTTTCTCATAAGCCCTATGAAAACGATCAAAAGAACCAAAAACACTAATCAATTCATAATGAGATATGATCTGTTTTAGAGCCTCTTTTGAATTTTCATCGAAATCCCAAAGCGTTCTATCGAGATCAAAAAAAATATGTTTATTTGAAAATGACATAGGCTAAAAATGTGGTTAGACTTGCATTGATAAGCATGCCAAAGAAAACGTATAAAAATGTATATTTCAATTTACCATAGAACTTGGCAACCACTATGCTTCCCAATGGAACAGATAAAAAAAATGGCGCCCAAAAGCAGATGACATACATGCCAAATTTGTGCTTACAAAATATAATAAACTTATTTACCCTAGTAAACTTTGGCTTAAATGGAATTTGTTTCCCTTCACGAATCAGTTGTTCGATCTTACGCTTACGCTTTTGATTTGTTTTAAGCATAAAGTAATCACTAGCAAAATAAAATACAGCAGAACTTAGGGTGCCTCCCAAGACAATGCAGATATAGGTTTCAAAAAATGAAATATTAAATGCTGGACCCGGAAACGCAGCAAACATAAATTTAAAAGTTGCTAAGCCAAACAATGCACTATATGCTCCCCAATTCATTAGTTATACTTTTACACCGTATGCCAGATCACCTGCATCCCCCAAACCAGGAACAATATAGGACTCGGCTGTTAGCTCTGCATCGATAGCTCCTGTCCAAATCTCAACATCTCCAGGTAGCTTTTTCTGCACCAACTCAATGGCTTGAGGAGTAGCAATAGAAACGATGACATAAACTTTCTTAGGTTTACCAAATTTGAGTAAGGCATTATAAACATTGACCATTGATCGACCCGTTGCCAACATAGGATCAGATATTACCCAAACACGATCATCAAGATTGGGAGCAGCCAAATACTCCACATGTATTTTAAATTCCTCAGGTGTTGTATGTTCTCGGTAAGCAGAAACAAACGCACTATCACATCGATCAAAAGTTCTTAATAGACCATTATGCATAGCGAGTCCAGCTCTAAGTATTGTGATTAATACCGGATCATCTGTAAGTTTAAATTCTGTTGACTTACCTAATGGGGTTTCTACTTCGATTTCTTTGTAATTCATTTTCTTCGAAACTTCGTATCCTAAAATCTCAGCTATTCGCTCCAAATTGGTACGAAAGCGTATGGGGTCATGTTGAATATTTACATCTCTAATTTCGGCCATATATTGACCTAAAATTGAAGCTTCTTCAGATAAATTTCTCACCATTGTCGTTTATTTTAAAATAAAAGTAAGGAGAAAAAACATTAGGTATTGGTTTTCCTGGCATAAAAATGAAGATTTTTATTTCAACAAAAATTCTAATTTCGTTGCATGAATGTAATTGATAAGCAGCCTAATAAAAAAGTAATCATCTTGATCATTGTTGCCGCATTGGGTTATTTTGTTGACATCTACGACATGGTACTCTTCGGCGTGGTAAAAGCTGAAAGTCTTAGTCAAATTATGGCAGGATACTCTACTGAAGAACAAGCATCTACAGGAAAGTTTTTGTTTAATATGCAGATGCTTGGAATGTTGATTGGTGGATTACTATGGGGGGTTCTTGGAGATAAAAAAGGCAGAATCAAGGTTCTGTTTGGTTCCATACTTCTCTATTCTATTGCCAACTTATTGAATGCATTTGTAACTGATGTTACAAGCTACGCAATAATTCGAGTGATTGCAGGAATCGGACTTGCTGGAGAGCTGGGAGCGGGCATTACATTGGTTTCTGAAATGATGTCAAAAGAAAAACGAGGTTACGGTACGATGATTATTGTCACATTTGGTGCTTTAGGAGCTGTTGTAGCGTCTTTAGTCGGTGCTGAGGGACAAGTTATTGGAAATTTAATCTACAGCATTACAGGAGCTCAATTAGCGAATTGGCAAGTTACTTACATCGTTGGAGGAATGCTTGGCGTTTTTCTACTCCTTCTTCGGGTTGGTACAATTGAATCATCCTTTTTTGAAAAGATGTCTGACAACAAAAGTGTGTCGAAAGGAAATCTAAAAATCATATTCTTTAATAAAGCAAACTTCATCAAATACCTTCATTGTATTGTAA
>DAIPZI010000089.1:0-1403 GCA_036782275.1 Crocinitomicaceae bacterium | reverse complement strand
TCGTTGGTCTTTTGGTCATGAATTCGAGCGACAACTTTGCCCCTCTTTTAGGCATAAATAACATCAATAACGGAACTGCAGTCATGTATACCTACATCGGTTTATCCTTTGGGGATTTAATATCTGGACTTCTGAGCCAATTACTAAGAAGTCGTAAAAAGGTTGTGGCAATTTACCTTGTTTTCACTTTAATTTTAATCACCTCCTTCTTGTTTTTCATGGATGGAATTACAGCCGAAATGTACTACATTGTTTGTTTCCTTTTGGGAACTGCAACAGGTTACTGGGCTTTGTTTGTCTCTATCGCAGCAGAACAATTTGGGACCAATATCCGATCAACAACAGCCAATACGATTCCAAATTTTGTTAGAGGATCAGTAAATCTCATCATGATTAGCTTTGGATTTCTAATGGCTCTTAACCTTGGAGACGCCTGGTCAGCCTATATCGTAGGCTTGATTTTTATTCTACTCGCACTTTACAGTTTAAGTCAACTCAAGGAAACCTTTGGAAAAGATCTGAATTACTTCGAAGAGGAATAATTTATTTTTTCTCAACAAAGGCACGCACATTGAGAACCAATTCACCTGGAGAGGTATTAGCGACAACCCTTACGGTTTTCTTTTGCTCTTTTAATTGATTTTCTTTTGGATGAAAAACAACCTCTATTTTATCACTTTTTCCGGGCATTATAGGTTTCTCAGGTTTAGAAGGTGTTGTGCACCCACAGCTAGCCTTGACCGATTCAATGATAAGTGGATTTTTTCCTGTATTTGTAACCGTAAAATAGGTTTTGTTGTCTGTATCAGCTTTGACAGTACCGAAATCATGATTCATCTTGTCAAATTTCATGGATGTTAATGCCACTTTTTCAACATTTTTAATCGCCGGGCCATCTAATATCTCGAGTAACTCCACCTCGAAAACCAAAGGCATATAGGGCTCAATAATACTTCCAGGCTGAGGATTAGCTCCATATGCTAAATCCTGTGGAATATAAAATTTATATTTTGCTCCCCCACTCATCAACTGCAAGCCTTCGGTCCAGCCTTTGATGACCTGATTCAATCCAAATTCAGCGGGCTGACCTCGATCAACAGAACTATCAAAGACTTCACCACTCGGCGTAGTTCCATGATAATGAACCTTAACACGATCCGTGGGCCCTGGTTTTGGTCCAAGCCCTTCTCTCAACACCTCGTATTGAAGTCCAGATGCAGTAACTTGAACTTGTGTATTTTTCTTGTTATTCTCGAGAAAAAGATTCCCTTTATTCAAAGATATCTCATTCTCTTTTTTTGCTTTTTCTGTTTCTTTTTTTGCTTTTTCTGCTTTGCTTTCGAATTTTTCATCCAAAGGCAAATCACTCGAACAAGAAATGATTAAAGATAAACATATAGTAG
>DAIPZI010000088.1:3091-6150 GCA_036782275.1 Crocinitomicaceae bacterium | reverse complement strand
GGCAGCATTAGATGCTGAGAGATACTTAGCAGCTAAGCATTAGTTAAAAATCGAAATCCTCATTTAGAGAACATTCACCTAACTTGTCAATAAGCTCGTCGGGCATAGCACTATGATTCTCCCAATATTTCATATACGCTTCATCCGTTTTGAAATGCTCTTTGACCTTACTTTCCCAACACTTACAGTCGTATTCTTCAGAAATACACTTATCTGAAAAATCTGCCATGGTTTTGTTCATATTTTCCGCAGGATCTCCACATGAAAAAAGCATCACAGAGGAAAAGCATATACCCAAAATCAATTTAAATTTATTTTTTTTCATCATTTTTAATTTTAAAAATCAACTGCCTCTACCTCTTCTTCAGAATAT
Organism: Crocinitomicaceae bacterium; assembly: GCA_036782275.1. Classification (GTDB taxonomy): domain Bacteria; phylum Bacteroidota; class Bacteroidia; order Flavobacteriales_D; family Crocinitomicaceae; genus UBA952. The sequence continues at coordinate 5,777 of DAIPZI010000088.1, read as the reverse complement.
GATTTCACTCCACAAGGACAAAGTGTATCCATAGCTTCATGAAATTGGTCTTCAACCTTGCCTTTCATGGCGGCATTATAATCCTCGTTGGTCTTGTATTTTTTCACTACTTCTTTTACAAAACAAGGACAGTCATAACCATAACTCGCATTTTGCTCAACACATTTATCCATCAAGGCTTTTTGCCTCTCTGGAGTCCAACCTTCATTCATTTTAGATACATATGAAAGTGCATAACCCGAAGCCAATAGAGCAACCAATACCCACGATAATCCTGCGATTTGAGTCAATCGATCATCAGATTTTCTTCCTCTGATAATTAATTTTCCTCCCAAATAGATAAAAGAAACAGCTAGACATAATATAAGTATATAGCGCATGATTACTTTGTTTTCTACCGTCCATGGAGATCCTTTAAGTAATAAATATGAAGTTAAAACGATTCCACCAGTGACCGCACAAATCATCGTGATTGCAGCGTACATCGAAACGGTTTCATCATCTTCCTTGTTGGATTTGTATAATTTATATCCAAGGTAAAATCCTGCTATGGCAAGCAAGAGAACAGCTAAAATTCCTATCATAACTCAATAATTTTAGATAAATATAACAATTCAAATGTGATATGTACCGAACGATTCTTTATTTTAGCACGGTAATTGTATCACTCGATATTGAAATACTTGTTTATTAATTTTAAAAATATATCATGAAAACTTTATTCATCTCATTACTAATGCTGTGTATGACAAGCATGGCTTCTGCCCAAGGAAGAAAAATCGCTGGAATTACTTTTCCTCCCGAGCTTAAAACGAAAACAGGACCTCTTTATTTCAATGGTTGTGGTCTGAGAGAGAAATACACATTAGACTTATATGTAGCCGGTCTTTACTTAAATAAGCCTACTATGGATGCTAAAAAAGTAATTAATGCGGATGCAGCACAGGCCATCAAGATTGTTATTGTATCAAGCAAGGTTACACGAGACAAGTTCAACGAGTCTGTAAAAGAGGGTTTTGCCAATGCCGCACCTTACTCAGCTACACCTGCGCAGATCAAGCAGTTTAAGAGCTTTTTTGCTGCACCATTCAAAGTAAAAGATGAAATACTTATGATGTACAAACCTGGAAAAGGAACTGCTGTTATCATTAACGGTAAGCTGAAAGGAGTTGTCGCTGGATTGCCATTCAAAAAAGCTTTATTTGCGATTTGGCTGGGGAATAAACCGGCACAAGGAAAGCTTAAAAAAGGAATGATGGGTCAAATATAATGACCTAATTAAACACCATTTAAAGGCCACATGTGTGGCCTTTTTCATATCCCAAAAAACCAAGCGTATGAAAAGCTTTATAACCATCACATTAATTTTATTTCAAATGAGTATATATGCACAAAATACCATAATGGTCGTAGGTCATCGTGGTTGCCGAGGCATTATGCCAGAAAACACAACGGAGGGATTTCGAGAAGCCATTGAACAAGGTGCTGATGGCATTGAATGGGATGTTGTGGTTAACGCTGATGGACAGCTCGTGATTTCTCATGAACCTTATTTTCATAACGGTTTTTGTCTTGACCCAAAAGGCAATACGATTCAGGATGAATCTTTATACAACATTTACAGAATGACACAAGCTGAAATTGAGGGCTTCGATTGTGGTTCAAAATTTCATAAGAATTTTCCTGAGCAACAAAAAATCAAAACCATCAAACCCCTTCTCAAGGATGTTGTAAAGCTCGTTCCTGAGATCAAAAGAAAGCGAATCTTTTTTGAAATCAAATCAGATGAGCCAGAGTATGGAAAATCTCAACCCTTTCCAGCGGACTATGCTGCGCTAATACTTAATGAAGTAAAAGAGTATGGGTTCAGTAGTATCTGTTACATGAGCTTTGACAAAAACATACTCGAAGAGCTGCACAAAATAGACCCCAAGCTAAGATTGGTCTATCTCAGTGAGAAAAAAAGTATTAAAAAGAACCTCAAACAGCTTTCGTTCAAGCCAAGTGCTGTTGGATTGTATTTTCGAACACTCAACCGACGGACAGTTAGTACGCTCAGAAAGGAAGATATAGGTATTTATGCTTGGACCGTAAATCAAGTTGTTGATGGTCACAAAATGATGGAGCTAGGTATAGACGCGATTATCACGGACTACCCAAGACGTATTATACAATCAAGAGGCAGCTATTCCTCACGCCCAAAGAGATTTCGGAACTAAAAGAAAATGACTTGAACCCTTTTTGAATTTGAGCGTTATTAGTTTTAACTTTGTAAAACGTTCTTTGGGGTCGACATTGGATTTGACAGCGATAGCATTGGTCAAGTGTCAGCATGCAGAGGTTGTGGTGAGCCTCTCTAAAAATTTGTCACAAATTATAATTGACAATACGTCATACGCACTTGCTGCTTAATTAACGGAATGTTAATTGGCTTAATTCAACTGAATAATAGTAGGTAGAACAAGTACTTCCGGCAGGCCTCGGCCCGTTAGGTTCGCCAACAGGAAGTCCAAACTATCGGGCTGGTGCTCTCGACGATACTAAGTGAGCATAAGACTTAAGTATCTAAGTTGAAGTTTTGGGTGTTTTTGTCCGAGCTTCAATCGAAAATCAATCAAAGACTAAGCATGTAGAAAGCTAGATAAATCGTCGTTTGGACGAGGGTTCGAACCCCTCCGACTCCACA
>DAIPZI010000088.1:0-2991 GCA_036782275.1 Crocinitomicaceae bacterium | reverse complement strand
TTTTATTGGGTTTAGGAACCATGCTCTTTGTAGGGCCTGTGTTTTTTTATTTGCTTAAAAGCACCCTGGAATCTGGTTTTAAAGCTGGAGTTGCTGTTGCGTTAGGCATTATTCTGGGTGATGTGATTTGTGCTGCAATTGCCTTGTCATGGTCACACTTTTTTTTAAACAACTCAGCCTTTGATTTCTGGGCTTCAATTATCGGGGGAAGCTTACTTCTCATTATTGGATTGAAATACACCTTCAAGCCCAATTTAAATACGACTGTAAAAGCGAAAATCAAAAAACGATCGACTATCTTTTATTTCGCTAATGGTTTTTTAATCAATTTTATAAACCCCTTTGTATTTGCCATTTGGATAGGCTTTGTATCCTACAATCAATCTCTTTACAACGAGGCCTCTACCCTGCTCTCAATAGGCATTACGCTGTTGGTGATTTTTTCAACTGATGTTTTGAAGGCCTTTTTTGCTCAACGATTAAGTCATTTCATTCAACCCAAAATGCTTGGTAGAGTATTTCAAGTATTTGGAATTGTTATGATTGGATTTGCAATTCGATTGCTGACCTTTCCCTTTTTATGAATCCAAAGTAACTTCGAATCAATTTCCTTTGATCCGTGTCCACAGCTCGCCAAAAATTCCACCTGCGGATTTTTTAAACTCATTTTTTGCACGCTCTACTTTAACCTTCCCGTATTTGTCAGGAATCAGTTTATAACGCCATAAAAAAGGAGATTTATTGATGTCAAATCCCATTTGACCAAATCTCAGGTCTACAAAGAACAGCTCGCCTTTGATTTTCTCAAGCACATACCACCCTGCCGAAATCTTAATAAGCTGCTGAACTTCCTTTTGATTTTTATAGGGTTCAATCAAATGATGATTTTTAGGAAACTCTTTTGAGAACTCAATTTCTTGAGAATCAAATAGCGAATAATTGGCCACCCTAAATCCTGTTTTGGTTTCCACCAAGGCATTCCAAAGTATGGTGTTTAATGGGGTTGGCTTGCTGTCCAAATCAACATATTCTACTTTGTCCTGATTGAGCTTCTGAGAAAATTGATAATGCGCATAGCCTTTGAGCATAATGGTAAGTATCATATAGGAAGAGCTCACGATCAAACCTAAATTATTAAACATACTCCGTCTAGGGTTACTCCTATTATGGAACATGGCGATCAATAGAAATATCAGAAAAGGAATGGTATACAATGGATCAGCAACAAAAATATTCTTGAACGCTATTCTGTATTCAAAAGGCCAAAAGAATTGTGTGCCCCAGGTGGTATGATTGTCGAGCAAAGGATGGGTCACAATACAGAGAAAAAACAGCTTGGTCCAGGGTCGCATTCCTATGCTTCTCTTTTTATGGATTTTATTGGCAACCCACGCCATTATTGGGGCCATCAATATGGCAAAAACCAATGAATGAGAAAATCCTCGATGCATTTCGGTTGCCGTTATGGGATCCGTGAAGTAACGTAAAAAAACATCCAAATCCGGAATGGTTCCGGCGATAGCTCCCCATAACATTGCTCTGCTTCCAATCTTTTTTCCTAATACCGCTTCTCCAACAGCAGCTCCTAAAACAATTTGGGTTAATGAATCCATTACTATTTAAAATTGGCTTTAAAGGGTTTTCTTAGCTCAAATGGACTCGGCTTCACGGATTGAATTACATTTTTCAATATCAGGTTAGACAAGCTTCTTTTGTGCTTAATGTATATCGTCATATCTACAGGCAAAGCACCCACAGCACTTTTGATCAGCTCAGAGGTTCGACCAAATTGAAGCTCCGTTACTCTTGCTTTTATGGCTTCATCAACATAATCATAAAGAATTCTTTGGTAGATGTCAAACTTCTCGTTATACGCATAATCAAGCCCAACATAGTTGGCATCGAAAGATGTAGTGTTTATAAATGAAGTACTAAACCCTACCAAAAGGTCATCGAGAAAGTAGGCCTTGAATAAAAAAGCATCTCCTAAATTCTTTTTACACGCCGCAAAAGTTTCAGGCGTCATCGTTCCGATATGGAAATCTGATTTCTCAAGGACATTGTCAAACAAAAAACGAATACGGTCTTTATGAGAAATAATCTCTTCTGGATTTAACGATTTTACGACTAGTGGTTCTGACCTTCTAAATACCGCATTTGCACGCGTCCTAAACTTTGTCTTCATACTGGCAAGATAATCTTGCATTGTATTCCATTCTTTATGGATGTTTAGAACCATATTGACGTCAATCTTAAAATCAAAATATCCTTTTTCGATAAGAATATTACCTGCAGAAACTGTATCTGGCCAAAAATCTTTAAAAACATTTAGAGATACAATATCTTTTAGCTTATGATCTACAATAATTTGCTTGTTGACTTTGTCCATCTCTACAAAGGCAGCTCTCGAATCTAAATCATCGGTCCAAAGCATGCCGTTCTCACCCGCAGAAAATACATTCCCACAAGCCAATGCATTAATGCTTAAAATGTTTTCAAGCTTTTTCTTAAAAGGAAATCGCAGCTTAAATACAGAGTCTCCAAAGCGACGTCTTTTGTCCACGAATTTTACCAAGACAAAAACAGCAATTAAAACGGGCTTGTTATTTGAATTGTAAGAAATGGAAAAATAAAAACTCATCTCCTTTCTCATCCCCCGCTCTAGGGCAGTCAGATAGGGAATAGAAAAATAGATGTTTTTGCCTTGTAAAACACTGTCCCAATGCTCTTCAGGAACTTGTTCAATAGCGCTGAAGGTATTTATAGTGCAGTTGGAATATTCAGAAGTTTTTGTAGACAAGACTTGTGTTTTCATTCAGTGCCACTAAATTAATTAATCTCACATTGAATAAAGAATATTTAACACCTCTTAATGCGAAGGCGGTATATGTATAAACACGGTTCTTCAAACGATAAGCATTCTTTAAAACAAAAAACCCGGCACAATGTGTCGGGCTTTTTTATGTCTTTGGCTTATGGTATTAGGCCATT
>DAIPZI010000087.1:0-6229 GCA_036782275.1 Crocinitomicaceae bacterium | reverse complement strand
ACTTGAGACAGATGTATTTATTGAGCGTAAAAAAGAAGTTGATAACGTCGTTATCAGTGGAAAAATACAAAATGGTGCTGGCTTAGAGATTTCTCTTGAAGCGCCATTACTTCAATCTAGAGGAACAAAAGTGCAGGTTGTGAAAGGAATTATTGATAAAAATAATTCATTCACCCTCAACACTCAAATACCTGGTCTTGGCTACTATATATTGAAACTCAACTCAAAGAGTTCAGATAGCTTAGAATTAACTTTGAAAAACGGTGATCAGCTCAGCTTAAATACCTCTGTTTCAGAATTTACAACGAAACCCAATTATTCGGGAGTATCTTGGGCTGAGGACGCCAACATGTACCAACAAATATTAAATGCCCCTCTTTCAAAAGAAAACCTTTCATCTTATGCATTCAAAAGAATGAAAGAGAACCCTGTTAATCCATTTAACATTATTCATTCCATGCATCTAATGAATGATGAAAATGAGTATAATGAATCTCGAATCCAACTCTTTTTTGAAGTTGCCAATGCCTTTTACTCATATTATCCAGGAAGTGAACCTTCCAATAATTTTCAAAAACAGACTGTATTTTTGAGAAAATACATGGAAAACAACGCCTTTTATGATGTGCCTGAAATCTCATTAAAAACACCTGATAATAAAACTTTAAACCTATCTAGTTTAAAAGGAAAATACGTTTTGGTCGATTTTTGGGCATCTTGGTGCGGTCCTTGTAGAAGAGAAAATCCAAACGTGGTTAAATTGTATAAAAAATACCGAAAAAAGAATTTCACTGTATACTCTGTCTCATTGGATGAAGATGGTACGAAATGGAAGCAAGCCATAAAAATGGATAACCTTATTTGGCCTAACCATGTGAGTGATTTAAAAGGGTGGCAATCCTCTGTTGTCCCGATGTTTAATATACAAGGAATTCCATATACTGTTTTAGTAAATCCTGAAGGAAAAATTATAGGCATCAACCTCAGGGGACAAGAGCTTGAAAATAAGCTCGAAGAAATATTTAAATCTTAATTATGAAATTTATAACTGTCTTTTTCATTGTTTTATTTTTGAATGCTAATGCGCAAAAAGCGGAGCTCACTATCTCCGGTTCTATTTTTAATTCTCCAACAGATAGCTTGTATATCGCACAGCTTTTTAACCAAGGAGAATACAAATATTATGACACTATAATTTTGGATGAAAAGGGAAACTTTAGTACCAACATTACTCTCCCAAAACAAGATTATTACATTGCAAAAATTGGTGCTTCTGAGTTGCATTTGGTGGTAAGGGAAAAAAATGACATTAAAATTTATGGTGATGGGCGAAAACTTAATGAGTTCTGTAATATTTTAGGATCTGAAGAATCAAATGCCATGAATAAATTTGACAAAATCGTTAAAAAATGGCAGGCCAAAAATGATTCTGCAATGGTTGAGATTTCGTTAAATAAGGAAAAAGAAAAAGAGATTAATGATTATATGGCCAAAGAATATTACAGCTTTCAAAATCAACTCAAGTCTTTCGTTGGTTCCAATCAAAATTCAGCAGCACTTATAATGGCCCTTGGGTCTGTAAATATGGAACAAGATACCGATTCGTATGAAGCAATCATAAACCAAATCAATAAGTCTTTCCCTAAAAGTTTCACTGTGAAAGAATACGTCAAACAGTTCGCTGCATACAAGAAGAAGAAGGAAGAAGATTTACCCTTAGCCATTGGAAAAGTTGCTCCAGATTTTGAAGAGCTAAGCGTTGATAGAAAAACGAAAATGAAACTCTCCGACCTTCGTGGCAAAGTGGTTTTGATTGATTTCTGGGCCTCATGGTGTGGTCCCTGCAGACGCGAAAACCCAAACGTAGTAAAGACCTATGAAAAATATAAAAAAGATGACTTCACGGTGATGAGCGTGTCTTTGGACAAGGATCTAAAAAAATGGAAAGACGCCATTGCTGCAGATCAACTGTCTTGGCCCAATCACGTCAGCGACCTAGGTGGTTGGCAAAGTAAAGTATCCAGATTGTACCAGGTTGGCAGCGTACCCTTCACTATTTTATTAAATAAAAATGGCGAAATTATTAAAAAGAATCTCAGAGGTCCCGCCCTCGAAGCTGAACTAGAAAAAATATTTGGTCATTGAAGCTTATTGAATTAAATACTAATAAAAAAGCCTATTTCGCTTCTGACTTTCATTTGGGAGCTCCCAATCATGATGAAAGTAGAAAGAGAGAAAGAAGAATTATTGAATGGTTAAGCCATATTCAAAAGGATGCAGAGGTCGTATTCTTAGTTGGAGACATTTTTGACTTTTGGTATGAATATAAAAAAGTAGTTCCTAAAGGATTTGTGAGAATTCAAGCCAAAATAGCCGAAATGGTGGATAAAGGTATCGAGGTTTATTTTTTTCTAGGAAATCACGATATGTGGATGAAAAAATATTTTTCTGAAGAACTCGGGGTAATTATGATTGAAAATGAGCTTGAGATAAAGATCAACGATAAGTCTTTTTACATTTCTCATGGAGATGGGCTCGGTCCTGGTGATTATGGATACAAATTCATTAAAAAAGTTTTTCGAAATAAAATATGCCAGTTTTTGTTTTCAATGGTACATCCTTCTTTATCATTATCCGTTGCTAATTATTTCTCGAAAAGAAGCCGCTCCTATACGGGTAAAAATGATGAAACCTTTACCAAAAAGGAAAATGAATGGCTCTATCAATTTTGTGCGGAAAAACTGAAAAATAAACATTTTGATTATTTTATTTTTGGACACCGCCACCTACCCATGGAAATCTCAATTGAAAAATCCCAATATATAAATCTCGGAGAGTGGATGAATTTTCAGTCATTCGCTTCTTTTGATGGCATAAAAACGGAGTTGTCGGTATGGAACAATAACTGTGTTGATGATTTTAAAGGCATTAAGTTGTAATGATTATTCAGGTTCCCGATATTGAATCTTTAGAACATGTGATCAGTGAACATCGTCAATTTTTTAGCCAGCACAAATGCTATGCTTTTGAAGGAGAAATGGGGGTTGGGAAAACCACACTAATTCAAAAAATACTTCGAATGTATGGAGTGACACAGCTTCAAGGTTCACCCACTTATTCAATAATTAATGAATACCAATCGAATCAAGGAATTGATCTATATCACCTCGATTGTTATCGAATAAAGAATGACTTAGAAGCATTTGAACTCGGTTTAGAAGAATTATTGAACAAAAAAAATCCTATCTTTATAGAGTGGCCGGAAAATGTAAGTGCTTTTCTACCTCCAGATACCATTTGGTTGCGACTTAATGTTTCTGAAAATCATATTAGAACGATCGAAATAGCTAATGAATACTGATCCAGAACTTCTCAAAAAATTAATTCAAAAAGGCAGCTTTCTTCCAAAAGAAGAAATGCTTGAGGTTGAACGAAAAAAAGGCAGCCTTTTTATAGGCATTCCTAAAGAGACCTCTTTTCAAGAACGTCGCGTTGCCCTTGTTCCTGAAACCGTTTCTCTACTCGTAGCGCATGGCCATGAGGTAAAAGTTGAATCGAAAGCCGGAGAAGGCGCTAACTTTAGTGATAACGACTACAGTGAAGCTGGAGCCCAAATTTGTAAAAGCCGTAAAGAAATCTATGAATGTAATATTGTATTCAAGGTTACTCCTCCTTCTGATGATGAAGTGGATTTAATGCCGGGAAATCAAACATTTATTTCTGCATTACAAATTTCCATACAACCAAAACAGGTTTTAACTAAATTGATAAAGAAAAAAATAACAGCCATAGCTTGGGATTATATTCAAGACGAAGAAGGCGTGTTTTCTGTCGTTCGAACCGTTGGAGAAATAGCAGGTAACACATCCATATTAATTGCTGGTGAATTAATCTCTTCTTTCTCATCCGGTAAAGGCATGATGTTAGGAGGTATTGCCGGTGTTCAACCCACTGAAGTGGTTATTATAGGGGCTGGAACTGTCGGTGAATTTGCTACGAGAGCGGCTCTTGGGCTTGGCGCCTCTGTCAAAGTTTTTGACAATCGACTATCGAAACTACGTCGATTGCAAAATGATATTGGTCAACGTGTCTACACATCAATTATTCAACCTAAAGTACTTGCGAAAGCCATAAGAAGAGCTGATATTGTAATTGGCGCCTTGAGATCCTCTGTCGGAAAAACACCTTGTGTAGTGACTGAATTAATGATTCAAGAAATGAAATCTGGTTCAGTGATTGTTGACGTGAGTATTGATCAAGGTGGATGTTTTGAAACCTCGAGAATTACCAATCACGATGACCCTACATTTGTTAAACATGGCGTAACACATTACTGTGTGCCGAATATTGCCTCTAGAGTTTCAAGAACAGCATCATTTGCCATATCCAATATTTTCTCACCTTTACTTCTAGAAATGGGTGAAAGAGGAGGCGTTGTTGATCTCATTCGATCACATTCTGGATTCCGTAATGGAGTCTACATCTATAAAGGAATATTAACCAATGAGGTACTTGGTAAAGTTTTCAACTTAAATTATAAGGATATCAACCTTATTCTTCCTGGAATATAATGCATCCCATAGTTCCTTTAAATCTTCCCAAAACTGAACTCCAGATTAAGAAGAAAGGCGAGCAGCTTTTTGTAAACTGCCTAATTCGCAAAAAATCCATCATTTTAACCCCTGAGGAATGGGTAAGACAGCATTTTATTGCATTCTTTATCAACGACCTTAACTATCCTAAAGGATTGATTAGTGTCGAAAAACAAATCAAATATGGAGATCTTGACAAAAGATGGGATTTGGCCATATTCAAAACGGATCACAATTGCTTTCTATTAATGGAGTGCAAAGCACCGGAAATTAAAATCACACAATCTGTGTTTGAGCAATCATTGTTGTATTACAAACAACTTCAATCTGATTATCTCATCATGAGCAATGGACTAGATCATGTGGTATTAAAAAAAAACAAGACCTCCAATCAATTTGAACAAATCGACTTTTTTCCGGATTATATCAGTTCTGAATAAAACTATAATCTCCCGATTTCATTTTATGATATTCGCGCACCAAGAATGCAATTTGCATTCTCATCGCGTCAAAAGCCTCTTCGGTTTCGGCAGTGATTTCCTTTCCTCTTATTCTAAGCTGTAATTTCATATACATCGCATGCAATATCACTTCGATATCATGATTTTCCTTCATGTCTGACTTAGCTCTGTATTCTGGGATATATCCTGAGGCCGTTTCACACAAGGTTTTGTACTTGCTTTCTTTATCCATGGTATGCAATGTATTGTGCAGAAAAACCAATTCTCGAAATACTTCCATGACCCGATCAACATGCCCCTTTTTATCAAGCTTAGCTCCCTTCATCTCGTTGATGATTTCTCCATACCACTTTCGGTATTGTCCCTCGAAAGATCGGTCTGGTAAGTTGGGAAGAACAAATACATCCATTAAATCATCCAAATTGAATTTAAAAGATCGTACGATATCTTCGATTTGAAAAAGATACAGAATGTACTCTGCAATATTTTCTTTTTTCTTTTTTTGGGCAATAAGCATGGCTATAATCCTTTTTCAAGTTTCTTTTGTTCAGTATTTAAAAAATCAATAAATGCTATAGTAACGTCCATTTGTGGATTGATATAATTGATTTGCTGACCTGGAATAAATGATAATAACACATCAATATTGTTTTGTTCAGAAAACATTTTTCCAAAAGCTTCGATTTTTTTAATGATCTCTTGATTTACCCTGAGCATTTCCTGTTGTAATTTGATTCCCTCTGATTGCTCAAATTGAATCAATTCTTCATTCATTTTCTGCAGTTTGCTCTGAACCTGAGCTACCTCGTTTTCAGACAACAGTTGTGCTGCCATTTCTTTTTCTTTTTTTGAATAATAATTCTGAAGTTTCGTCCGTTTAGATTCTAATTTACTGTTATAGTAATTTTCCTTTCGTTCAATTTCAGTTATGACATTTAAATAGTAGTTAAAATTAGACTGAATACTGTCCATGTGGTAAAATGATATTATTAATCCTGTTGAATCTTTTGATACCAGAGCTACTTGCTTTTCGATTACTTTCTGCTTCTCTTTAGAATCACCACAAGAAGACAAGAATACCGCTACAGCAAAAATCAAAATTTTATTCATTTTTATATTTTTTAAATTCATTTAAAAAATCACTCCTCATTGAAACAAACCGCGTCAGGCATGAAT
>DAIPZI010000086.1:0-6272 GCA_036782275.1 Crocinitomicaceae bacterium | reverse complement strand
ACGGCGCTACTGTCTTTAAAATAGGGAACTGAGTTTCCTCCAAATTGTAAAATAATGAGCTTGGTATTTAGTGCCTTATGCATAAATGACATTGATCCATAATCTACAGCTCCAAAACTTGTGCCTGACGAACCTCTCATCGCGATATTTGTCATTTGAACGCCGATATCTCCTTCTAATGAAACCGCGTTAATTATTGGGCTTTTAGTAGAATTAAATACAATTCTAAGATTTTTGGGTGTACTGGTAAAGCTCCATTTAAAGACATGGGGTAGGCCATCTGAAACAAGGCTATCCTTGGCTAAAAGCTGTTCGTTATTGTAGATTTCAATAGAACATCGTGAAACACAAGAGTTGTAATAAACCGATAAGTTATTATAAACTTTACACCGTGAATACGCTACACGTGATGGATTTAATTCTATCCATGCTTTAGTTGGAATCCCCTTACGCGCATTGGAGCTATCAACTTCAAATATAGCAGAGGAAAGCATGATCCCATAGTTGTTATTGTAAAGCTTCTCTTTTCCAAATAAAATTTTTCTTTTAAAATTAGGGGAGTATTGTTGTTTAAATGAAATCGTATTGTACGCATTTATGGTAGGTATTAATCCAGGCCCTGCACCTCCGAATTGAGTCTGTAAACGCTGGCGGATAAATGCGGTCATCCTGTCTCCTTCAATTTGAGAATCACCGTAATGACAAATATTTATTTTTTTATTCTTTTTAGAAGCACTTGATAGCTCAGAAAAGAAGGAAAATAGATTTGATTTTGAAATGCTATTCATGTGAAGCTTTGTTTTGCTTTTGACGGCCAAAACAGTATCCTTTGTTGGGAGTCCTAATGAAATAGAGTCTGTATTTGCGGTTTTCAAAAAGTCCTGGTCTAAATTGTCGTTGATGTTTACATCATTTAAAAAATCAAGATTTTTATGCTCCTGTTTAACAGGATTCAATAAATGCTCCCAAGTCATAAATGAAATGTTGACTCCAAAAAAATTATATCCATCTTTTGGTGCAAAATAAACTACGGGCAAAAGAATCACTGCTGTTAACAACAGAAAAAAAAGTACATTTATTGGTCTATATTCCTTCATGGGATGAAGCTTTACTAACAAATATAATTTTTTTATAAACAGTTTTTAATGAAAGGCAATTTACTTATTAATGAAACCTCTTTGCATCCGTTACAGCATGAAAAAAAAACTGTTAACTTGTCTTCCTAAAATAGGCTCGATTGAAGAGCTTCTTTCAGTTTTAGACCAAAAAGTTTAGCTTTTTCTTTCAATTGCTTTTTCCACTGCTTCAACGATGTTTGAGGTGCCTAAGCCATACTTATCTAAAAGATCCATTGGTTTTCCACTTTCCCCAAAAGAGTCATCAACAGCAACAAATTCGTGTGGGCAAGGATGATTTTTTGATAAAACTTGAGCTACTGCTTCTCCTAAGCCACCGTTCGCCATATGTTCTTCGGCAGTAACCACACATCCTGTTTTTGAAACTGAGCTGAGTACTGCAGAGACATCCAAAGGCTTTATCGTATGCATGTTGATGAGCTCAACGGATACGCCTTTTTCAGTAAGGACTTTAGCGGCTTCGATAGATTTCCAAACCATATGACCACATGCAATTATAGTAACATCAGTTCCTTTGTAAACTTCTTGTGCTTTACCAATTTGAAAATCAGCATCCGGCTTTACGAAAATTGGCATTACAGGACGTCCAAACCTAAGGTAAACTGGCCCATCGTGTTTCGCGATTGCTTTGGTTGCCTGTTTCGTTTGATTGAAATCTGCAGGAACGACAACGGTCATGTTGGGGAGCATTCTCATCATCCCAATATCTTCAAGAATCTGATGTGTTGCCCCGTCTTCGCCTAATGTTAATCCAGCATGTGACGCACATATTTTGACATTTTTTTTAGAATAGGCAATGGATTGTCGAATCTGATCATATACCCGTCCAGTAGAAAAGTTTGCAAAAGTTCCCGTGAAAGGTATTTTTCCTCCTATGGTCATTCCTGCAGCAAGACTGATCATGTTAGCTTCAGCAATACCTACCTGAAAAAAGCGATTAGGAAAAGCATCTTGGAAGGCATTCATTTTTAGGGAACCTGTTAAGTCTGCACAAAGAGCAACGACATTCTCGTCTTCTGCTCCTAACTCTGCGAGGCCTTCTCCAAAACCTGATCTCGTGTCTTTATTTCCTAATATTTCCATAATTAAAGGGTTAAATAGATTGTGTTATTTGATTTAATAGTAAAACTTTTTTCTGTGGTGTAAGAGGAAGAGTATTGTTTTTTCCCTCTGTAAATAATTTTGTATTTGCCAGGCTGAAGATTCCATTTTTGTTTGGTCGACTTCGTATTAAGATTGCATACCCATTCGTATTTTTCGTCATCTCTTAAAACAAAAATCTGTCCAGTTGCAGGTACTTTTAAGCGCAAATCAAGTGTTCCAGCCGCCGGAATATCGATGGTTGTGGTCTGTTTGTCTTTAATTTCAATTTCCTTGTAAGTACGCGGAAGTGTAAAGACTTCAAGGGTGTATTTTCCAACTAAATATTTCTGCGGACTCTTTAATTGTTGATGATTGATTGTATTTTGATTGTCCTTAAGTGAAATCCGTGTTGTGTAATTTACGTTGTAGGGGCTATATTTAGAGGTTAAGTTTAAAAATCCTTGTGCAGCATCTATTTGAATCGTATTGTGCGTATGCTCCTTAATTTTTATATTCTTTTTGAATACCTCGGGAAGTGTTTTTACTTGGATGTCGTAGGTCATGTATGGGTCCCAAACAAGAGTGTCAGGATTCTTATACCTGTTTAAGGTATGCGTAAGTGTATGCACCAGGTTTTTTGTTCCCGACTCATAAACAAACATGGTAACATCTGATTCTGTTGGCTTTCCTTTTAAATCATTGAGATTAACTTGAACGGTCGTGTTTAATAGTGCTTTGTCTATAATAGTTGTCAAAACTGTTTGGAAGCTGTTTTTGTCTTCCGCTTCAGTATACGCCCCAATACAATTGAATTGCTCTAAGTAGGAAAGGTCCATGCCAATCCCGATAACAAAAGGAGTCACTTTAACCTCTTTTTCCTTAAGCTTTGTCGCAACGGCACAAGGGTCATTATCACAGGATTCTAATCCATCAGTGATCAGAATAATGAAGTTCCTGCTTTTTTCATCTGGAAAATCTCCGGCAGCTGCCTCAAGTGAGCGAGCGATTGGAGTTGCTCCTTTTGCATTAATGGTTTTTATCTTCTGCCTAATGGCTTCAGTGTTGCTTGCACCAAACGGAACTTCTAATTTTGTATCGTTGCAGTCTTGATAAGTGTTGGTCACATTTGATTGATGTCCATAAACCCGAAGAGCAATTTCTAAATTTGGAATGCCATTTAAGTCTTTTACAGATTGATTGAGTATCTCTTTTGCAGACTCCATTCGTGTTTGCTCATCCCACTTTAAATTCATGCTATTGGAAGCATCGAGAATAAAAAGTATTCTGGTTTTTTCTTGGCTCAATGCCAGAAAGTTTAACGCAATGAATAAAGTAAGAATCGTATTTTTCACTAATAATCTCCTAATGTTTCTTTGAGCTGGTTTAATGCCGATTGAAGCTGTTCTTCATTTGGAGCAACTCCATGCCACTTGTGTGATCCCATCATAAAGTCTACACCTTGTCCCATTTCTGTTTTCATCAGAACCAAAATAGGTTTTCCTTTACCCAATTCAGCTTTAACAGTTGTGAAGGTATCTCTAATGTTATCAAAGTCATGACCGTCCATTTCATATACTTCCCATCCAAAAGCTTGCCACTTTTGTTTTAGGTCGCCTAAAGACAAGACATCATCTACATCTCCATCAATCTGTCTTCCATTGTAATCAATAGTTGCAACAATATTATCAATCCCTCTTGCTGCGGCATACATCGCGGCTTCCCAAATTTGCCCTTCTTGTAATTCACCATCACCATGAAGGCTGTAAACGATACTTTGATCATTATTAAGTTTTTTTGTTTCGGCTGCTCCAAGGGCAACAGAAAGTCCTTGACCTAATGAACCTGATGCCATTCTGATTCCAGGAAGGTTTTTATCTGTTGATGGGTGACCTTGGAGTCGTGATGATATTTTTCTGAAGGTAGAAAGCTCTGGAACCGGAAAATATCCTGATCGAGCAAGAACACTGTACCAAACAGGCGAAATATGCCCATTTGACAAAAAGAACACATCTTCATTTTGAGCATTCATGTCAAATGCTTTTGAATTATGCTTCATACAGTCAAAATAAAGGAAAGTTAGAAAGTCTGCACACCCTAATGATCCTCCGGGATGACCTGATTTTACAGCTGAAACCATTCTAACGATGTCACGTCTGACTTGAGTGGAAACATCGATTAATTCTTGTTTGTTCATAATTTTTTTCTTTTCATTAGTATTGCTAACTTTACAAAGCTAATTTTAAAAACCATTGGTGCTGTAAATATCTTTTAACAAATGACGCAACTTTTCAACGAAAAAGTGGGTCAATGATATAGGAGGAATAGTGGTTTTGAACAAAGTTGTTGTATAAACCTACGCAGGTAACATTATGAAATATATATTTTCTCTATTCTTTCTTCTGAGTTTTTCTGTACTTGTTACGGCTCAAAAAATCGATAAAACCTTGTTGAAGTCGTATTCTAAAGAAGAGCTGACTAAAATAAAAAACACCGATCCGGAACATTATGAAGTTCTTGTTTACGCTATTGATCATGGAACATATTTGTCAGAATATAACGAGGCAAAACATGGCCAGCTCAATCTCAAGGAACTTCCAAGAATAGAAAGTCTACCCTCTTTTACTGATCTAAACCTCAAAATAGAGGCATTCAACCAATATTTTTATGCTCCAAAACTGGATAAGATAGTGGTTGTGAAATCGGAATGGGTACTGAATTTTGAGAAATCTAAAGAAGAATGAGAATACGGAACATTTTCTTCATTTTATTTATGATTGTAGCTTCGTCGGTTGAGGCTCAAACAGTGAATATGGGTGATTCTGATTATCCAGAAAGTAGTCCTGCCGATTGTAATGTTTTTGGAACGGCTGGTCAAAACTTTGCTGATCCAGGAGGAGAAGCAGCTGATTACCCACCCAACTATAATGGCACAATGGTCTTTTGTCCAGATTTAACCACCGGAACCAAAATGTCTATTCAATTTGGTATTAATGCAGGGTCCGTTTTTGATGTTGATGGCTCTGATTCTATATATGTTTATGATGGGCCGTCTACGGCATCACCATTACTCGGTGTTCATAACAGTGTAACAGACCCGAATGGTTTTACATATCAGGCGTCATGGAACAATCCAAGTGGTTGTTTGACTGTTGTATTTATATCGGATGGAGCAAATGAAGGTGAAGGTTGGTTTGGTAACGTACAATGTGGTAACCAGTATCAACCATTTGAAGCCCATATGCAGGCTTTTGTGAATGGTTTAGGTTCTGATGCACTAAATCCGGTAGATACAGGTTTTGTTGATGTCTGTTTTGGTGACAGTATTTTGTTTGTAGCCACACCAATATTTCCCTATTCTCAACAAACAACAGGATTTGGATACTCTCAAGATATAAATACAGATATTGATTTTCAATGGGATGTTACTGATGGAAATACTTATCCTAATAACGATTCGATTTGGATAACTCCACCATCTCAATCAGGCTTCTTGGTTGACCTCAAAATTACAGATCAGTTTCCACAGAATGAACGTGTAAGAAGTAAAATCAGGGTGTCCCTAACTCCAAGCTTTGTTGGAACAGGCCCATTACAGGATTCTGTTTGTTTAGGTGAAAATACAACATTGATTGGTGGTGTAACACCTCAAGATACTGTAGGTGTTGACATTCCTCCTGGATCGTTTCAACTTGGAGGGAATTTTGCGGGGTTAACCTATTTACCTGATGGTTCAGGCCAGCAGTATCAAGCGCCTATTACAATTAGTGGTTTTCCTGCTGGATCAACGGTTCAAAGTGCACAGGATTTAAATCAGGTTTGTTTAACCATGGAGCATTCTTATGCTGGAGATTTAGAGATTTGGCTGCAGTGTCCTAATGGCACAACGGTAGCTCTCGTTAATTCATACAGTCCAGGAGCTATTCCTGGAGGAACGTCGGGAACAAATACGTATTTAGGAGATCCCATAGATGATTTTGGAGGTGGAGGCCCAGGAGAAGGATGGGAATATTGTTTTAGTTCTGTCTTCAATGACATTGGTCCAATGACTCAAAA
>DAIPZI010000085.1:0-6282 GCA_036782275.1 Crocinitomicaceae bacterium | reverse complement strand
CTGGGATCATTACAAATCATCCAGCGATAATAAGATGACAGATTCGTTAAATGTTTTGCTTTACAATGGTTATCCGGATAACAATTATACCGACGGAAGTATTAAAGTATTCTACAATGGTTTAATTGTCTCCAACCCACAAACTGAAGGGTCAATTGTTCTTCCTGGAATCATTTTGGCAGAAGGACTCATTAATTATGCGCCTTATTCTTATGCGAATTCGTATCATGATTTAACAGACGGCTTTGAATTTAGTAAATCGTTAATTGGACCTTCTGAAGAGTTTGAAGTATTAACAAGCGCAAACGCGCAAACATTGGATTACCAACCAAATGATTCCATACGGTTTACTCAAGGGTTTTATAATTATTATAGCTATGATGATGGGTCTGCTGAAGCGGCATTTGGACCTACGGGGACTCAAGCGAGATTAGCCGTACATTTTGAGGCCTACGAAGAAGACAGTTTAATCGGAATTGATCTTTCATTTGTTCCATCGGTTAATGATGTTTCAGACAAGTTGTTTTTATTGACGGTTTGGGATGATGAAAATGGCAGCCCCGGCCAGGTGTTATACGAAGATGATGTCTTTTCTCCACGTACTCCAATTTATGCCAATGGAGAAAATTTGTTTACACCATACTTCTTTTTTGACACTCAAAAAGTGGCAATAGGAACTTCTTTTTTTGTGGGTTGGAGACAGTTAGATCCTGAAAGACTTAATTTAGGTTTTGATAGAAATATCGATAATAGCAATGAGATTTTTTACAGTGTAGACGGTGGAGGAAATTGGCTTGTCTCTCCATTTGAGGGTAGTGCAATGTTAAGGCCTATTTTTTCTACTGGAATGGATGCAACTCTCGGAATTGAAAACGCCTTTGTGGGGGAGGGTAATAGTTTTGATCTTTTTCCAAATCCAACTAGTCAAATAATAAACATGAATGTTCCTGATAGGATCAAGGGGTGTAAAAAGATATTAGTTGATGGCTATGGTCGAGTTTTAAAAGAGACTTTTTCAAACTCTTTTGATTTAAGTGGAATGAATTCTGGTATTTATTTCATTTCTGTGCCTGAATTGTCATCAAGCCTCTTTAAGGTGATTAAGTTTTAAATGGAAGAAGAGGAAAAGAATACAGAGCCCAGTCAAGACGATCTATTTGAGCATTATAAATTTACCGCTGACCCTGGTCAAGAAGTAATACGAATCGATAAGTTTTTATGCGATCGTCTTCCGAATTTCTCTAGAAATAAAATTCAAGTTGCGGCTAAAAATGGAAATTTAGTAGTTAACGAAGCCACGGTTAAGCAAAACTATAAAGTAAAACCTGGTGATGTTGTTGCATTGGTTTTGCCGTATCCGGTGAGAGAGTTTGAGCTGATCCCTGAGAATATTCCCTTAGAGATTGTACATGAAGATGACGCTCTTATTGTGGTGAATAAAAAAGCGGGAATGGTAGTACATCCGGGGCATGGAAATCATTCAGGAACGCTGGTTAATGCTTTAATTTACCACTTTGAACACCTTCCTGAATTGCCTTCAGATTTTGCTGGCAGACCAGGTTTGGTTCATCGAATAGATAAAAACACAACTGGATTGTTGGTCATTGCAAAAACAGAAATGGCTTTGACAAATCTAGCAAAACAGTTTTTTGATAAAACAACAGAAAGAAAATACATTGCTTTGGTGTGGGGAGACATTGAGGAGGGAGGAACCATTGAAGGTAAGGTGGGGAGGTCTAAGAAAAACAGAAAAGTAATGGCTGTTTACAAGGATGACGAAGAGGGAAAGCATGCGGTAACCCATTATAAAGTTTTAGAACGGTTTGGTTATGTAACCCTTATTCAGTGTATTTTAGAGACCGGCAGAACCCATCAGATTAGGATTCATTTTAAATCTATTGGCCATCCTTTATTTAATGACCCTGAATATGGTGGAGATAAGATATTGAAAGGGATAAAAACATCAAAATATCAAAAGTTTATTTTGAATAATTTTAGTTTATTACAGGGACAGGCCTTACATGCAAAATCTCTAGGTTTTGTTCATCCGTTGTCAGGCAAAAGAACAGCCTTTGATTCAGAACTGCCTGATTTTTTTGAGGCTGTGGTAAAGCGTTTTAGAGAATATTGTAAAAAATGACTTTTTTTCTTTATTTTTGTTTTCCTTAATTATACGTCTAACGACTTGAACAAATGAATAAACTATTCCATTTATTAATTTTCTTCTTCATTGGAGGGAATATATATGCTCAAGGTACTTCCGCTCCGAAATATCTTCGGGATGCAAATATTGCATTTGAATCAGGTAAATATTTTGATGCGATAGATCTTCTAAAAAATGCTTACGATAAAATTGGTACAAAAGGTTCCTTGAAAGAAAAAGGAAACGTGCGATTCAAATTGGCAGAAGCATATCGACTTATTTCGCGTTATGAAGAAGCGAATGAAAATTACGACGTTTGTATAGAACTAAAATATTTTGACGTCAATCCTGATGTGTATTTTTTGAAGGGAGAGATGTTGAGAATGATGGGTGACTATGGTAAAGCTCAAAAAAGTTATTCTGAGTTCAAAAAGATATCCAAGGGAGCTAGAGAAAGTGAGTTAGAAACCGCTTTAAAAGCTTGTGAAGAATATAAGTTTTACGATATGATGGAGCCTGAAGTGAATTATCAGGTGAAATGTGAAACAAAAATCAACAGAAAAGAATATGACATGTCACCTTCCTATGCCGATAAAAAAGGCTATAAGGTGTATTTTTCTTCTGGTCGAGAGGAAAGTTTTGGTGCAGGAAGAGACCCAATTACTGGTGAAAAGTACATGGATATTTTTGTCGCGGAGTTCGACAAGAATGGAGACCCTACTGGTGTAACGTCTATTGATGAAAATGGAATTGTAAATACTTCTGAAAATGAAGGGACTGTATGTTTTGATAAGAAATTCAAAACAATGTACTTTACGCGTTGCCCTAGTAAAGAGCGAATGAAGCTTGGTTGCGATATATGGGTGGTTGATCTTGTAGAGGGAGAATTTACGAATGTTCGTAAAATGAATTTAAAATCAGATGAAACCATTTCAGTAGGTCATCCTTGTTTGACTCAAGATGGCAAAATGCTGATTTTTGCTTCAGACATGAAGTCAAGTGGAGGAGATAAATCTTTTGGTGGTCGTGACTTGTGGTATGTTACGTATGACAAGAAAGCAAAAGAATGGAGTACTGAACCGAAAAACATGGGGCCTGCATTTAATACTGCGGGCAATGAGCTGTTTCCATCAATTGGAAAATCAGGAAAATTTTTCTTTGCAAGCGATGGTCATAAAGGGATTGGAGGATTAGATATTTTTTATTGCAATCCTGTTAAAGATAAATTAAATGAATGGAGCTCTCCAAAAAATATGGGGTACCCTATAAACTCCCCAAGTAATGATTATGCAATTACTGACAGAGGCAGATCGGGTTATTTTACTTCAGAAAGACGTTTAACGAGTGGTCAAAATGCACCGGATATATGGAGCTATGCTGTACCTCCGAACTTGTTTGACCTTAGGGTTATCGTTCATGAGTTTGGTTCTCCTAAAGACCGAATTGATGATGCAACAGTTACGGTTTCACCAATAGATGGAGATTCTTGGGACGGTGTTACTGATGAAAAAGGAACGACCATCAAATGGGACATTAAAAGTGGTAAAACAAGATACATTAATGATGACCAAGAATATTCTATTAATGCAACTAAGGAAGGGTATCTGATTAACAAAGAGTCGGCCAAAATATCAACTGTAGGTTTAAACGAAAGTCAAAGCTTTATTGTTGAAGTTGAGCTTGTTCACATTGAGGAAGACATCAGGACTCCAGAGGTTCGTTATCCATTAAATCAGTGGAGCTTTATAAATGACGAAACGTGTATGTCCAAAGATTCTCTTTTGTTTCTTTCGGATTTATTATCAAGTCATCCCTACATTACCATTGATTTGTTTTCTCACACAGATTCCAGATCTTCGGCAAAATACAACCAAGTGTTGTCGGAAAACAGAGCGAAAGCTGTTTACAAGTTCTTAGTTGAAGAAAAAGGAATTGATCCAAGAAGAATTCAACCGATTGGAATGGGAGAGGCTGAGCCTGCAACCTGGACTAATGAGGAAGGAGAGGAAATTGTGTTAACGGAAAAGTACATCAATAAATTCCGTTCTTCTGACAAGGCAAAGTTTGAAAGATTGCATCAAATCAATCGTAGAACCACTGCTCGCATCACCAGTCAGGAGTTTGATCCAAAGACAGCACCGGAAGCAAATGCTGAATGGATGGAGTTTAAACCTTTAAAGTAATCCAAAAGACGTTCCACTACGATCATTAATGAGAAGAAACATTCAAAAAATACTCTTCTTTTTTGAAATGCAATCCTATGGTGTTTGTGAATGGTGGGCTCGTAAACTAGGGATTAGAACTACAAAAGTTCGATTGGGATTCATTTATTTTTCGTTCGTAACTTTAGGCTCTCCCTTATTACTTTATCTCATAATGGCTTGGCTTTTAGAGCACAAACATTATTTTACATTTAGATCAAAGAGAAAAAGAAGCATTTGGGAATTATGAAAATTCTTATTACCGGAAGTAATGGATTATTGGGGCAAAAGTTGGTCAATCAGCTTTCAAAAAACGAAAAGCTAAGCTTTCTAGCTACCTCACAGGGCGAAAACAGGAATCCGGCTTGTCCATCAGAAAATTATTGTTCTCTCGATATAACAAATTTGGATGAAGTACTCAAAACAACAAAAGCATATTCTCCGGATTATATCATTCATACAGCTGCCATAACTAATGTTGACTATTGCGAATCGAATAAGTCCGAATGTGAAAAGGTAAATGTAGGTGGCACCAAGAATCTTTTTGATTCCGCAAAAAAAATAGGTGCTCATTTCCTCTTTCTATCAACGGATTTTGTCTTTGATGGTGAAGTTGGAAACTATAAAGAAACAGATCATCCAAATCCGCTGAGTATTTATGCAGAATCTAAAAGGGATGGAGAGCTCCTCTTGATAAAGTCTAATTATTCAAATTGGTCTATTGCGCGTACGATTATAGTATTTGGAGAAGGTCAAAATTTATCTAGGTCGAACATCGTTCTTTGGGCAAGGGAGGCATTAGCTAAAGGCAAACCTCTAAATATCATTGACGATCAATTTCGTTCACCAACCTGGGCCGATGATTTGGCCTGGGGATGTATTCAAATTTGTAAACAAAACAGAAAGGGGATATATCATCTTTCAGGCCCAGAAACCATGTCAATTTATGATCTTGTAATTCGAATAGGTCGTTTTTTTAAATTGGATACATCCGCAATTAATAGAACGGACAGTAGTTCTCTAAATCAACCTGCAAAAAGACCTCCAAAAACTGGATTTGATTTGTCAAAATCAAAAAAATACCTAGGATATCAACCCAAAACTTTAGAGGAGAGCCTTCATCTTTTATCATAAGGCTAAAAAGACTATCTTCGAAACGAAATTGAATAACCTTAAAGACTAAATTAGATTACATGAAAAAAGCATTCTTTATTTTATTTGCCTCATTAATGCCCTTTATTTCATTGGCATCGGAGAAAGGTATAGATCAGAAAATAGATGAAGCATTTAAACCCATCTCTGATTTTATTTCAGGAATTATCTTTTTTGAAGTTTTTGGAGCACCTTTTGTCTTAATCCTTTTGGTTGTTAGTGCATTATTTTTTACACTTTATTTTGGTTTTCCGAATTTCAGATATTTTGGAAAAGCCATTAATGTAGTGCGAGGTAAATATGATCATGTTGATCATCAGAGCTCTGGGAATCCCGATTTGGCTGTAGATGGAGATATTAAGGATACAATAAAAGACGAGAGCAATGAAGGAGAGGTAACACATTTTCAAGCGCTAGCAACAGCGGTATCAGGAACGGTTGGAAATGGAAACATCGCAGGCGTTGCTTTGGCCATTGCATTGGGAGGCCCTGGTGCCACATTCTGGATGATAGTGTGTGGGTTGTTAGGAATGTCTTCTAAGTTTGTTGAGTGTACATTGGGTGTGCAATACCGAGATGTTGATAAGGATGGAACCGTTTATGGGGGGCCAATGTACTATTTGAGTAAAGGGTTAAAAGAAAAAGGCTTTGCCACATTAGGGAAAATAACAGCAGTACTATTTGCCATATTTTGTATTGGAGGATCGTTTGGTGGTGGTAATGCCGCGCAAAGCAACCAAGCTACAATCGTATTAAAAGATTTAATGGGGTTAAGCAGTACAAGTG
>DAIPZI010000084.1:0-6402 GCA_036782275.1 Crocinitomicaceae bacterium | reverse complement strand
TATATTTATAGTAATTCAAATTATTCTAAGAACGATAGTATTGAATTTTCTGTATTGGATGATATTAATGCTGTTTTGGACACGGCCATCTATTTATTTAACAAGGGAAATGCAACAAAAGCTTCACATTATCTAGAAGTTTCTTTGTTCGGAAACCAACACAAATCTAATGTCTTAAAAATAGAGGACTATCGAAAAGGTTATTACCCAGGTTTATTATATGGTGATGATGTGAATAATGAATTCATAGCCGGTAAAGATGAAACGGGAACTGAAGTAACAATTGCTACTGATTATTTAAAGAAAGTAGGTGTTTATTTCGTCGAAAGAGAATTTGATATAGATCCTGCAGCAGGTAAATATCTTGTCAACGCGAAGGGTAATTGCTCGAGTATTTTTGACTTTGATTATTTAGAATACAGATTCAAAAACCACCAGCAAGATCCAAATATCACTTCTTGGATACTTACACTTAGAAACGGGTTGACTGAGTTTGTAAACGAAACCAGAGGTCAACAAAGATTTAGAAATGTAACAGAGGACGAAAATGCAGGTCGTTTAAACTACCGAAAGGATGATTATATTAATTATTTAGATGGCGATTTAGAGTCTTCTATATATTACAACAATCAAAATACCATCAACGATATAAATGAGGGTAAAAGAAATCCTAAAATGTCAGTATATCAGAGTGAATTTGAAAACTACGATTTACAAGGAGCACCAATAAATGATGGTTCTTCTGGATGGCCAACCACATTGATTTCAGATAAGTCAAGAGTTTATAAAGGAGGGTCATGGTCTGACAGAGCATACTGGTTGTCCCCTGGTAATAGAAGATTCCTTGATGAAGACAAATCTACAGCACTTATTGGCTTTAGATGTGCAATGGACCGTCTAGGAAGTTCTAGAGCAAACTCAAAAAAGAAAAAGAAATAAAAGAAGATTATATTTAATCAAAAAGCCCGCTTAATGCGGGCTTTTTTTTTTACATATTTGTATATGGAAACTTTATTCCCTTTATTTGATGAAACAACTGGCGTATGTACCGATACCAGAAACATCAAATTAAACTGTCTTTTCATAGCCCTCAAGGGTGATCACTTTAATGGAAATGAATACGCTCAAGTTGCTATTGATAAAGGGGCAAAGTATGCCATTGTAGATGAAAAAGAAAAAGCCAACAATCAGAACATTTTTTATGTCAACAATGGGCTACTATTTCTGCAAAAACTTGCAAATTTTCACAGACATAAATTTGACATTCCGATCATTGGTATTACGGGAAGTAATGGTAAAACGAGTACAAAAGAGCTCATTCAAACCATTTTATCAAAACAATTCAATGTTTTATATACCTATGGAAATCTAAATAACCACATAGGAGTCCCTCTGACGCTTCTTCGCCTTAATAATGAACACGACATTGCCATTATTGAAATGGGTGCAAATCAGCCTAACGATATTGAAGAATTGTGCTTAATTGCTGATGTCAATGCCGGAATTATCACAAATATTGGCAAAGCACACCTCGAGGGGTTCAAAAATTTAGAGGGCGTCATCAAAACAAAATCAGCATTATACCAAGCCGTTAAAAAAGTTAACGGGATTCTTTTTTACAATGCTGATGACTCCATATTAAAACCGATTCTACCAGATAATACTCAAAACTACTCTTATGGAATGACTCAAGCCACTATTACGGGCGTATTGCATGAGCTGACACCTTACATAAGTATGAGCTGGTCAAAAAAGAGCTACTCCTCCCCTATTATTGAAACCAAAATGATCGGGAAGTACAATTTCTACAATTTTCTAGCGGCGATCTGTATTGGAAGTCACTATGGCATTTCTCAGGAAAACATTTCTGCGGCGATTTCCGAGTACCTTCCAGATAATCAGCGATCTCAAGTAGAGAAAACCGATAAAAACACATTAATTATTGATTGTTACAATGCCAACCCTACAAGTATGGTGTTGGCGTTAGAAAGCTTTAAGTTAATTGAGCATAATAAAAAGATTGCCATTTTAGGAGATATGCTAGAGCTCGGTCCTGATGGAATCGAAGAACATAAAATCGTTATAAATTATTGCATTGATCATGAGATCCCTTTTTTCACCGTGGGTCCTTTGTTTAAATCCATCAATGAAACAGGGTTTATGAATACAAATGAAATGGAAAAAATTCTCGCTAATCTTGAGGACTGTTTAATTCTTCTCAAAGGCTCGAGAGGAATCCGTCTTGAAAAGCTTGTTCCTGTATTATAATTATTTAATCAACGAGATGTGCCCGACTACCGCATGGCGTTCTTCTGAATATTTCCTTTTGTAGTAAATCCTGTACGAATAAGTTCCAACCTGGCACTGACTTCCTTTGTACGTTCCGTCCCAAACTTTAGAAAAATCGTTGGCATCAAAGATCATCTCTCCCCATCGATCGAAAATCTGAACCTCGAAGAAGTCCTCATCTATACTTGAAGAATGTGTCGGAAACCAGGTATCATTTAATCCATCATTATCAGGTGTAAAAGAATTTGGCGCAAAAATCACCGCGTCTTGATTGACAAAGATTAATACCTGCATGCTATCTATACAACCCTGTTCTGATATACCATATAAAGTGACTGGAAAAAGATCTTCATCATCGATTTCATAATCATGTGGACTCGGATTAAAAACGAGAGAGTCGGTGTAACCATCACCAAAATCCCAAATGTAATCAACCGCGTGTGTTGTATGGTTCGTAAACTCAACTTCTGAAGAACCAAATGAAATTTGCGTTGTGGATACAGAGAAATCAACATCAGGACTCGGTAATACACATATTATATCCTCCATTGTTGTAGAAGCTGTACACCCGTTTGGAGTTCCCATAGATAAAGTGATGTCGTAACATCCTTCATCCCAAAATGTAAAACTAAATCCAGAACATTCATTAACACTAGTAAGTCCATCGATATCCCAAATACAATCAAATGAATTATCGGTTGTATTGGTGAAGACCACATTCATAGGGGAACATCCGGATGTTGCGTTCACATCAAAAGTTACTTCTGGAACAGTATCGACGGTAACCGTAATGGTTTGTGTCTCTGCAAAACATCCGTTTAAATCATAATTTACGAGATAATCCATGGTGGATGTAGGTGTAATAGTAATTGTCTCCGTATTATAATCTCCTGGCATCCATGAAAACGTACCTCCATCAACAGAGGGTACAGCCGTAATCGAAATGGTTTCTCCAATACAAACACCCACATCAGAAACATTAATGGACGGTTGGTCAGTTACTGTAACTGTAGCACTTGCCTCTGGACTTTCACAATTATTTAGTTCATAAACCACAGAATAAGATGTTGTGACCGTTGGATTTACCTCTAAGTTTGCACTTGATTCGGGATAACCTGTCCAAGTATATACTCCTCCTGTTGTTGAAGGAATTGCTATTAAAGTACCTTCATCTCCATTACATATACCAATATCATCCATCATTATTGTTGGAATTTCATTGACAATGAGTTCTGCGGATTGAATTTCACTCGTACAACCATTTAATGTGTAACTCACATTATAGGTTACACTGGTATCCGATGAAATGGTAATACTGGATGTGGAAAATCCACCTGGAAACCAATTAAACGTTCCACCACTCTCTGAAGGATAAGCAGTAAACGTTCCTACATCGCCCTCACAAATTGACACATCATCAACAGCGACTTGAGGCGTCGTGATCACTTCCACACTAAAACTAACTGTATCTGATGGACAACCATTTAAGGTATAAACCATATCATAATCACTATTTACCAGTGGGAATACCGTAATGCTAGCATTGATATCATTTGTTGGAAGCCATTCATAGGTTCCCCCAGCTAAAGACGCACTACCATTCAATACTGCAGGTTGAGTTGAACATATTAAAGCATCACCACTAATAGATGCAACGGGTGTCGGTAATACCGTAACAGTGGCAATTGCAATATTACTAGGACAACCATTATTGTATTCAACTGAGTAAAAAGCATTTGAGCTTGGCTCAACATATACAAGAGAATCAGTACCTAAACCTTGGGACCAAAGAAAAGAACCTCCTGGTTGATCAGTTTGTGCCCACAAAGCAATCGAATCACCAGAACAAATAACTTCAGAATTAACAGTAACTGTCGGATTTGGTAATTCTAAGATAAGGATTGAATCAATCCCCATACATCCATTTATCCCCATTCCTTCTACATAGTACATTCCCTCATAGTACATTCCCTGAGATGTAACGGTGTAATTCGCACCTACCCCTAAACCATTTAACCATTCATATGATTGACCTCCTTCAGCCTCTAAATCGACAGAGGTAATATTACAGGTCATCGTGTCTACACCCGATAAATTGGAAATAACAATATTAGGTGAAATAAAATCTTCAGTAATTATAATAGAGGCAGTGTTTTCACAACCATTTGTACCAGTACCTGTTACTTCATACGTTCCGGCTGTGTTTACACTTGTCAAATTTCCAGTTCCTGAAGAACCTCCCCAAGCGTATGAGGTTCCTCCACTAGCATTTAATTCTACACTAGGGAAAATACAATTCAACTCATTTGTTGTATTGGTAGAATTGGTTATAAGTATATTTGGTAAGGAATAGTCCTCATAAACCACCACTTCCATCTGCAATGGGCAGTTATTGGAATCTATATAATTAACAGTATATGTTCCTGAAACATCAAATGAATTCGCACTAGAGTTGGGATTCAATCCTCCTGACCAAAAATAATCCGAACCTCCATATGCTTCAACAGAAACGGATGCCACAATACAATTTAAAGTATCATTTCCTGTTGTGTTATCAATAAATGAAGGTTCTGCGCTGAGGGTTTCAATAACAACAGAAATATGATTCTCCTGACATCCATTCTCATCGGTAACAATAGCCTCATAAAATCCTAATGGAACATTTGAGAGGTCCTCAGAAAAAATCGTATCGTTCCAAACGACATCATATGGTCCAATCCCTCCACTAATATCTATATCAACCCAACCTACTCCATTTGAACAAAGTACATTCTGTATCGTATCCTCTACAAGAATGACATCCGGCTCAGTAAGTAGTGCATTTTGTGAGTTTGTACAACCATTCTCATCTATTACACCAAACTCATAGTTACCAGATGGGATATTGAATTGATTGCTGTTGCTGTATGTAGAGTTGTCAATTTGATAACCAATAAAACCAGATCCAGATGCAAGCACCTCTATTGCGGCACTATCGCCAAAACATAAAATATCATTTACACCATCAATCGAAACAATTTGTGGCAGCTCATAGACTTCAACATTCAATTGAGCAGTAAAAGAACATTGATTGGCGTCAGGGGTAAAGGTAAATGTTTGTATTCCTGTTATTGAAGAATCAATCGCACCTGACCAAGTCCCTGTGTACCCATTTAAGGAAACCGAAGGAAGTATTGGAGCTGAGGAGTTTTGACAGATTGGTCCAATTGGATCAAATACAGGCATTTCATTAACATGATTCAATATGTATGGAATGTCAGTAAATGTGTTCCAATCATTAGCGTAAGCGAAAGAAAGAGGAGTCCCTGAAATTGAAGCACTTCCCGGTATAAGCTCCCATTGATTATTCAGCTGTTTCCAATTTGATATACTCTCCCATGCACCATCAGCTTGCTCATCATAATATATATTTAAATCGACATGAGAAGCACCAACAGAACGATCAATTTGATGATAATACATTGGATTTAAGCTACATAAACTCGCATCGAATAGACTACGGTCATACCCCTCGATTGTGGCATCAAGATTGGCCAAACGAACTGTAAATGTATTTGGGTTAATGTCAAGAGGTTTAATAACAACTGGTCGATACCGTAAAACACCTAAGCTTGAACCAACAGGAAACAAATAGGTATCTAATTAATTGGTTTTCCTCGACAAGTAACCTCCATTTAAAGATGAAACAAATCCAGTGGTTCTTACAATAGAATTTACATCTTCATTCTCAACAAAAAACTTATAAATCTCAGTTTGGAGTTCAAGGTGCTTTAGATCTAAAACTCCTTCAGAAAATGCGTTAACCTCCTGGGTTTTTAATCCTGTTCCATCCAGAGTCAAATTAAAAAAGTGTGACTCAGATGACCCACTAATCAACTGGTTTGCTCCTTCGAAAAAGACTGTTCCCATATTGGAATCAAAAGCAAAATTATTAAACCAATTCCCGAGGAGTCTCGCATGTCCATTTAAAACGAAAAAGGCATTGTTTGTAATGTCATCCGAGACAAACAACTCCGCTTGAGAACTCGCATTACCACTCACATCAATAAAACCGCTGGATTCATTAAGCAAACTTCCATTCACCCTAATGAAGCATCCTGGCCGTGCATTTAT
>DAIPZI010000083.1:0-6509 GCA_036782275.1 Crocinitomicaceae bacterium | reverse complement strand
TGACAATGCCTCCATTTGCTCCCATCTCTTGTTGTTGTGCAACCAATTTAACACGGACTTCCTTTATGGTAGCTACTTTTGAAACAATGGCTGCAACATGAGGTTGACGGATTTCATCTTCAATGTTTTCTTCTCCTAAAAACAGACAATTCGTTCCCGATACATTTTTAAAACTCAAATAAAGCTGGTCAAGTAACGATAGGAGCAAGGTTTTGTCAAGATCATCATTGAGGCACCCATTTCGAAGCGCAAATAAGGCAGCGCCCCTATACATGGCACCTGAATCGATGAAAACATAGTTGAGTTTGCTTGCCAGTCCTTTTGCTAGGGTACTTTTTCCGCAGGCCGAGTGGCCATCTATGGCTATGGTTATCTTCTTTTTCACGTTTAACAAATGTAATGAATGAAATTTAGGTTTTGTTATATGATTGCCTTCTTTAAGAAACGAGAGGTTTCGTTATTCTTTTGTTTGATCAGTTCTTCAGGAGTTCCCTCAAACAATACATTTCCTCCATTTTTACCGCCTTCGGGGCCTAGGTCAATGATGTGGTCGGCGCATTTGATGACCTCGATATTGTGCTCAATAACAATCAAGCTGTGTCCCAAGTTAATTAAAGCATTAAACGCAATAATTAGCTTTTCAATATCATAAAAATGCAATCCCGTCGTTGGTTCATCAAAAATAAATAGGGTAGATGGTGCGTTTTTTCCTTTTGCTAAAAAGGAGGCGAGTTTGATTCGCTGCGCTTCTCCACCACTCATAGTGCTTGATGGTTGCCCTACCTTAAGATATCCAAGTCCTACGTCAACTAGGGGTTGGATTTTGGAAACGATTTTTTTTTCTATTCGTTCGTTACTTTCTTTAAAAAAATCAAGAGCTTCCGTCAGACTCATTTCCAATAGGTCGTGTATGTTTTTCTCTCGATAGCTGATCTCTAATGTTTCTTTTTTATATCGACTTCCTTTGCAATTTTCACACTCAAGATGAATATCAGCCATAAACTGCATTTCAACAGTAATTGTTCCTTCGCCTTCGCACATTTCACAACGGCCTCCCTGAACGTTGAAAGAGAAGAACCCTGGTTTGTATGCCCTCAGCTTTGAAAGCTTTTGTCTAGAATATAAATCTCTTATATCATCAAATGCCTTAACATAGGTAATTGGATTGCTTCTTGAAGATTTTCCAATGGGGTTTTGATCGATAAATTCGACGTGTTTGAGTCGACTGTAATCACCAGCTAGGGCTGTATATTTTCCTTGAATGTCATTACTGATACCCATTTTCTTTCTTAGGGCAGGGTAGAGTATATCACCAACAAGAGAGGATTTTCCTGATCCTGAAACACCCGTTACACAAGTAAGACAGTTTAATGGGAAGGATACGTTGATGTTCTTGAGGTTGTATTGATTGGCTCCTTCAATTTCAATTTTACTCCTGATATTCCTTCTTTTTTCAGGAACGGCAATTGTTCTGATTTTATTCAAATAATCACCGGTAAGACTGTTCTTGCTGCGAATTAGTTTTTTGTGACTTCCGTTAAATACAACTTCACCTCCATACTTTCCTGCTTTTGGTCCTATATCGATTATTCGATCTGCAGCCCTCATGATGTCTTCCTCATGCTCCACTATAATTACGGTGTTTCCTGCATTTTGCAGTTGTTTTAAGACCTTTATTAGGTTTTCTGTATCCTTTGGGTGTAATCCTATAGATGGTTCATCTAAGATGTAAATAGAGCCCACCAAAGCACTACCAAGGGAGGTTGCTAGGTGTATGCGTTGAGATTCACCACCAGATAGGGTGTTGGCCTGCCTGTTTAAAGTGAGGTATCCTAGGCCAACCTCTGTCAGGTAAGTCAGTCTATTGATGATTTCAGGAAGAATTCGATTGCTTACTGCATTTTCTTCAACTTTGCTCTTTAAGTCATTAAAAAACGCAAGACATTCAGAAACAGGCAGCAGAACAAGGTCTTGAATCGATTTCCCGTTTATTTTCACGAAGGACGCGTCTCCTCTTAACCTGGTCCCTTTACATTCAGGGCAATCTGTTCGACCTCTATATCTTGAAAGCATTACCCTGTATTGAATCTTGTAGGATTTCTTTTCGACTTTTTTAAAAAAGGCATGAAGACCAGCGAAGTGTTTATTTCCCTGCCAAAGAAGCTTGTATTCATCTTCATTCAAGTCTTTGATTGCTCTGTGTATTGGAAAATTGAATAGTGAAGCGTTCATTATGAGCTTTCTTAAATTTGCCCCCATAACTTCACCTTTCCAAGGAGCAATAGCTCCATCATACACGCTTAAATCTGTGTTGGGAATCACGAGGTTTTCATCAATCCCAAGGACCTTACCAAATCCCTCACATGTTTTACATGCGCCATATGGATTATTGAAAGCGAAGAAGTGTAAGGAGGGTTCTTGAAATTCAACCCCTCTATTTTCAAACTTTTTATTGAATATGGTTTGGGATTGATCAGCTGGATTAAGTGTATGGCAAATACCATGACCTTCATTAAATGAGAGCTCTATCGAATCTAAGATTCGTCCTTCATTGTCTTCTTCAGAAAAATCCGTTTTAATTCTGTCGATTACAAGAAAGATACTGTCTTTCACTTTAAACTTATAATCGTCTATGTTTATAAACTCATTATTTATGTATAGGCGTTTAAATCCCTCTTTAACATATCTTTGCAAGTGTTCTTCTTTGTTTATTTTTAAAGGAGAGAGTAGTGCGATCTTACTATTTTTAGGAAGCTCTTTAAGGTGGTTTAATACATCTTTTATGCTGTGTTTTCGAACTCTTTCTCCTGTCTGAGGATCATAGGTAATGCCTATTCTTGCATATAGTAATTTTAAATAATCATATATTTCTGTTGTTGTACCAACGGTTGATCTTGGGTTAGATGATATGACCTTTTGTTGAATGGCAATAGAGGGAGCAATTCCTTTTATGTAGTCCATTTCAGGTTTTTCAAGTTTTCCTAGAAACTGTCTTGCGTATGAAGACATGCTTTCAATAAAACGCCTTTGGCCTTCTGCAAAAATCGTATCAAATGCAAGGGAGGTCTTTCCAGAGCCAGAAACCCCTGTAATTACTGTAAATGATCCATGTGGGATATCCACATCAATATTCTTTAGATTGTGTACACGTGCGCCTTTTATGACAATTGAATCTTTCACCATACAAAAATAACAGATGATGTCTAATGGGGTTCAGAAGTGATTGAATATTATGCTTATTTTTAGCCCAAATCGAAAATATGACGGATTCTACTCGTACTCCTAGTTTTATTGAAGCCTTTATTCCTGTTACTGTTTTAATTGGTTTGTTGGCATTCAATGTATATGTATTTAAAGACGATGCAACAGGCGGACCAAATCAGATTGCTCTACTTTTTGGGGCGGTGATTGCATCTGCAATAGGTATGGGTCAAGGTTTTACATGGAAAATGATCCAGGAAGGAATGGTCAAAAGTATTAAATCTTCTCTTGGGGCCATTCTCATCTTATTGGTTATTGGTGCTTTAAGTGGAACATGGATGATTTCTGGAGTTGTTCCCACTATGATTTATTATGGTCTTGACATCCTAAATCCTAGCTTTTTTCTGGTTGCATCATGTATCATATGTGCAATAGTAGCTTTAGCCACAGGCAGCTCATGGAGCACCATTGGTACAGTGGGACTTGCATTGCTTGGTATAGGGAGCGTAATGGGAATCAGTGAGGGTATGATTGCGGGAGCTATTATTTCAGGCGCTTATTTTGGAGATAAGATGTCTCCTCTTTCTGATACTACGAATCTTGCACCGGCTATGGCTGGAACTGATCTATTTACACACATTCGATATATGATGTATACAACAGTGCCTACCTTAATCATCACCTTAATCATCTTTTTGTTTTTAGGTCTTTCATTGGATTCAAAGACTGATATTGCTGGTATTGAGAGTATGCAGCATACCTTAAACCAAACCTTTGTGATTACGCCATGGTTGTTTCTTGTGCCTTGTGTGGTCATTGCCTTAATTGTAATGAAGTGGGATGCGCTTCCCGCTTTGTTTTTTGGCACTATCGCAGGAGGATTGGCGGCAATCATTGCCCAGCCTGAAATAGTCAATCAGCTGTCTGGAGTTACTGATAATTATTTTATGTCGTCTTATATGACTTTTTTTAACACCATTGCGGGAGAATCAAGTATTGAAACGGGGAGTGCTGCAGTCAATGATTTGCTTTCAACAGGTGGAATGAGTGGAATGTTAAATACGATTTGGTTGGTCATCTGTTCCATGTGCTTTGGAGGAGCGATGGAGGTCACAGGAATGCTCAAGAAAATCACGTCAAGTTTCATGAGTAAGGTTGAAACTGCGGGTAGTTTAATTGCGAAAACAGCAGGTACTTGTATCTTTTTTAATGCCACAACTTCTGATCAGTATTTGGCCATAGTAGTTCCTGGAAAGATGTTTTCTAAAGAGTTTAAAGACAGAGGATTAAGACCTGAAAACTTAAGTAGAACTTTAGAGGACTCAGGAACCGTTACTTCTCCTCTAATTCCTTGGAATACCTGTGGGGCATTTCACGCAGGAACTTTAGGGGTGGCTACTGGAACATATTGGATGTTTTGTTTTTTTAATCTTATTAGTCCGATTATGACTATGCTGTATGGTTTTCTCAACCTGCGTATTCGAAGGTATTCAAAAGAGGAAATGGAAGCCATTAAAAGCGGGGAAGTTACGCCAGATTAAGCTCTTTTTCGATTCCATCAATAAGGGCATGAATGACCTTAATGTGAATCTCTTGAGCACGATCAGCATACTCGCTATGTGGTGCTCTGATCTCAAGATCAGCCAATGCTGCTAATTTTCCACCTGTTTTTCCTGTCAAGACTATTGTTTTAATCCCTTTAGATTTTGCTGATTCAACAGCCTTAATTACATTTTCAGAATTTCCTGAGGTAGAAATACCTAATAACACATCTCCTTTGCATCCAATAGCGTCAACATATCTTGAAAAGATATATTCGTAGCCAAAGTCATTCGCTACACAAGAGATATGGCTTGGGTCGGATATAGAAATGGCTGCCAACCCTTTTCTATCGTTTCTAAATCGTCCACTGAGCTCTTCTGCAAAGTGCATCGCATCGCACATGGATCCACCGTTACCACAGCTTATAATTTTGTTTCCATTGTGAATAGATTCGGAAACCATTTTGATCGCATGTGCTATCTTTTGGAGATTTTCATCTGTATTAAAAGCAGAAAGGACCTCTAGGGCCTCTTCAAAATGTTTTTTGATGTCTTTATTGCTCATATTGATAAAAGTAGAGTAAAGTTAAGTAAAAGTCTATAGAATTGAGGTTTCAATTGTTTTGTATCTTTGTTTTATGTCAAAAGAAGCGTATTTCAAGGATAAAGTAGTTTGGGTTACTGGTGCCAGCTCAGGCATAGGTAAAGAGTTGTGTATTCAGCTTTCAAAGCTAGGATCTAAGCTCATTCTTTCAAGCAGAAATGAACACGCTTTAATTGAGTTATCCAAGGAGCTTTCCTACACGGAAAAACATTTAGTGCTTCCATTGGATTTGTCAGAAAGCACCACTTTTGATCAAGCTTTATCTCTCGTTTCTAATCAGTTTGATTGCATCGATATTCTTATCCAAAATGGTGGTATAAGTCAAAGAGGAACGGCATTTGATGCATCTGAAGAGGTGGTTAGAAAAATTATGGAGGTGAATTTCTTCGGAAACGTATTGTTGACAAAATGTGTATTGCCATCGTTGAGAAAAAGCAAAGGTCAAATTCTTGTCATTAGTAGTATTGCTGGTAAATTTGGATTTTTTTTAAGATCAAGCTACAGTGCTTCAAAACATGCATTACACGGTTATTATGAATCTCTAGCTTTAGAAGAAGAAAAGAATGGGTTAAGTGTTACAATGGCATGTCCAGGTAAAATTAACACACCGATTTCTAAAAATGCTATTGCTTCAGATGGTCAGAAACATGGTGAGATGGATCATAATCAGGAAACGGGTATGCCTGTTGAGGAGTGTGTAAGTCAATTGATCAAGGCATTAATGTTGAAGAAAAGAGAGGTGTTGATAGGGAATAAGGAGATTAAGGCAGTAACGCTTCGAAGGTTTTTCCCTGCTTTGTTTTGGAGAATCATTAAGAAACAGTCCGCAACTTAAGGCAAAAAAAAAGGCCATCCGAAGATAGCCTTTTCTAATTCTTTAGAATTCTTAATTTACAGTTGAAGATAAATCAGATCCTGCTTTGAATTTTACTGTGTTTTTAGCTGCGATTTGAATAACAGCACCAGTTTTTGGATTACGTCCAGCTCTTGCAGCACGCTTAGTGATTGAAAAAGATCCAAAACCTACTAAAGAGATTCTGTCGCCTTTTTTCAAAGCACCAGTTGTAGCTCCAACAAATGCGTCTAATGCTTTTTTAGCATCCGCTTTAGACATTCCAGCTCCATCCGCCATTGCATCGATTAATTCTGCTTTGTTCATAATG
>DAIPZI010000082.1:0-6572 GCA_036782275.1 Crocinitomicaceae bacterium | reverse complement strand
CTTCTATGTAGAAACTTCTGCTTGACTAAGGTACTTTTAGACGTCTCTTCTTTACCAACATTTGAACCCCATGGATTTTGACCACTTAAAGATTCCGATGAAGATTCCGTTTTTTGGTTTGATTTCCATGGATTTTCTTGCGCCAAAGACGAATAACTAAAAAGCAAAACAACAATCAATAATCTCATATCACCACAAACATACGATTAAAACCGTTACGGGTGAATCACCAATGCCATCTAAAAAGGACATCTCTCACAGGCTACAAATTACACAAATTACTGTATTGCAATGATTTAACACGTAAAAAAAGACATTAAAATAATTTGTTTAATTTTAGAATCAGCACATTCTTATCGAACTAATTAGATCGTTAAGAAATTTACCAATTGTAAGCAAAATCATGGATTTAATCAAAGAAATCACACTGACATTATCAGAAAATGATAAAAAAGAATTTGAATCATTTTTAACTAGAAAACGACCTGGTGCAAATAGAAAAGATTTGGAGGTTTTTAGGGACTTATTCGCAGCATACAATGGCAATAAAAAAAACAAAAACAGCTATTTGGGAAGTCCAAATTACCATGCCATTAGAAAAAGATTAAGTAAAGAATTAACCAATTTTTTAATCTTAAAAAAATCTATTTCAGAAAGAAAAGAAAATAAACGAGAAGGAATTATTCTCATGATTTTATATTTCATTGAAAGAAAAAAATATCAAGTGGCGTGGGAATTAATCACCAAAGAGGAGAGTAAGGCTGAGTTGTATAACAATATAGATCTAAATTTAAAAATTCAGCGCCTAAAGCTTTCTATTCTACCATACTTCAATCAAGAGCTGTTTCCGGAAATAAAAAAGAAAATGTTGAATCTTCAGTACAAACAATCGCAAATCGATGAATTTCAGCTCTATTTTATTCAAATCAAAAACGACCTCAAACAAAAAATTGCTCAAGGGAACGTTGAATCACCTACTGCTATTATTCAGGATGCCTTAGCTCAGTATCAAAATATTAAAAGTGAAACCAATAACCCAACCATACACCTGAAAGTAATCGAAATGATCAGGGCGGAATACATTCTCAATCGAAAGTTCAAAATATTTGCGGAGGTTGTTCAAAAATATTACAATGATTTTTCGAACGAGGCATTTGATGATCTGATGTACATCAATACCTATGCACAGATCGAATACATCATGTCCTACACCTTTTTAAATACTAGAAATTTTGCAAAATCTCTTTTTCATCTTAACCAATTAGAAAGTCTTATGAACCAAAGCGATACGGTTCGTTTAAACTTTATGGGTAAGCGAATGGCAATATCAAGCTTTATAAACGTATTTGACTACAAAATAACAAATGCCATAGAAGAAACAGAGCATTTTCTTGCGCACGAAATCAATAAAATCACAATCCAAGAAAATCTCAACTTATCCCTCAACCTCTCTGGTTATTACATCATTGTTGGTGACTATTCTAAAGCAACTAAGATTTTAAATTTTATGTCTGAATCAGATAAGTACTACCAAAAAGAAATGGGTCGAGAATGGCTGATTCGAAAAGAAATGATTTTAGCCATTGTACAGACCTCACTAGGAAATACAGAATATAGTTTAAAAATAATGCGTGGGATTGAAATCAAACATAAAGACATGCTAGAAGCAGAACAATATGGAATGGTTAAGCATTTTATCGACACCGTAAGAACCTATATTAAAACCCCTTACGAAGCGGATCAAAACGCATTATTAGAATTTGAAAATAAAATAGAATTGAATAAAGAAAGAACATTTAGAGATCCAAGATTAATTATTTTCTATGCTTGGATGCGTTCTCGATATGTTAAAAAAGATGCGTACGAAATTCTAATGGAAGAATACAAAAGAATAGAATAGTCTCTCTTTTTTGAATCGAGCTGGTTACAGCTCAGCAACATGAGCTGCGATCTGAACGGCATTGGTTGCAGCACCTTTCCTAAGGTTGTCAGCTACAATCCATAGGTTTAATGACTTTTCCTGAGACTCATCTCTTCGAATTCTTCCTACGAACACATCATTTTTACCTTCAGCAGTTAATGGCATCGGGTACACATTATTTGCAGGGTCATCTGAGAGCGTAATACCTGACATTTCTGAAAGAACCTTTCTTACCTCATCAATATCAAATTCTCTTTCAAATTCAATATTTACAGATTCAGAATGCCCCCCAACAACAGGAATCCGAACAGCTGTTGCCGAAACATTTATTTTTGAATCCAATATCTTTTTGGTTTCATTGGTCAATTTCATTTCTTCTTTGGTATAACCATTGTCCATAAAAACATCACATTGCGGTATGCAATTTTTATCGATTTCATACGGATAGGCCATATCTCCGCTAATATTGCTGCGCTCATTCTCCATCTGCTCTACCGCTTTCACCCCAGTTCCGGTTATGGATTGATAGGTAGAAACGATTACCCTTTTAATCTTATATTTTTCGTGTAATGGTTTAAGTACCAGAACCAATTGAATCGTACTACAATTTGGATTTGGTATAATTTTATCATTGAGATCTAGTAAATGGCCATTTATTTCTGGAACTATAAGTTTTTTAGATGGATCCATCCTCCAAGCAGATGAATTATCAATAACAGTGGTTCCACAAGCTGCAAATTTAGGTGCCCATTCAAGAGAGGTTGATCCTCCCGCAGAAAAAATAGCAAGTTTAGGGTGTTTTAGTAGCGCTTCCTCCATGCCTACAACCGTTAATTTCTGTCCACAATAGCTAACTGTTTTACCAATTGATTTTGAGGAGGCTACAGGGATGAGCTCCGAAATCGGAAGACCTTTTTCCTCCAAAACGCGTAAAACAATCTGCCCCACCATCCCGGTAACACCAACTACTGCAACTTTCATTTATGAATATTTAATTATAAAAACTTTAAATCAAGAAAAGATGAATGTAAATTTAATATATTTGAGTTCAGGACCGTATATGAGTATAAGATTACTTTTCCCATTTCTATTTATTTGTTCGTTCACCTTCGCGCAAGTGACAGACGATTTTTCCGATGGGGACTTCATAAACAATCCCATTTGGACCGGATCAACAGATGATTTCGTTGTAAATACGAACCAAGAAGTACAACTGAACAATACAATCGCATCCACCTCTTATTTGAGTACTCCTCACAATATGTCCACTTTAGATAATCAAGAATGGAGAGTGTGGACGAAACAAAGCTTTTCTCCTTCTTCAGGAAACAATGGCAGAATCTATCTCACCTCAGATAATGCCGACTTAACAAATACACTTAACGGATACTACATTCAGCTTGGAGAGTCTGGATCAAGTGATGCGCTTCGTTTATTCAAAATGGAAGCTGGCTCCTCAACCCTCCTCTGCTCTGGGACAGATGGACAAATTGCTTCAAGCTTTGAAGTAAGTATAAAAGTGATAAGAAGTGACGTTGGAGAATGGACTTTATATGTGGACTACACTGGTCAAGAAAATTATACTTTTCAAAATAGCGCAACTGATGCAGGGGCATTAACAGGTAGTCATTTTGGCTTCCTTGATACCTACACATCTAGCAACGCCACTAAGTTTTACTATGATGATATCTACATTGGCAATCAAATTATCGATACCGAACCGCCAGTCATGCAAGAAGTAAATGTTGTCAATTCTACATCTATCGACTTGCTTTTTGATGAAGAACTTGAAGGCACATCAGCTGAAAACACCTCTAATTATGAAATCCAGCCCTCTTTTGTCATTAACGCTGCCGTTCTTGATTTAAGTAATCCTTCCTTGGTACACATTTCATTGGTTTCTCCACTTCAAAATGGAAGCTCATACACGATTTCCTCAAACAATATTGAAGACAATTCAGGTAATCTTTCCGCTTCGCAGTCACTGAGCTTTGAATTTCTTATTGGCGAAACCCCTTCTCCTGGAGATGTTATTATTTCCGAGATTTTTGCGGACCCCTCGCCGATCATCGGACTTCCAGATGTAGAATATGTAGAAATTTATAACAGTAGCGATAAAATTTTTGACCTTAATAATTGGAAATTAAATGATGCATCATCTAGCGGAACTATTGGCTCAGGATGGATACTACCGGACAGCTATGCCGTTTTAGTATCTACCTCAAATGTAGATTCGTTTTTGGTTTCAAACATACCTGTAACAAGTTTTCCAAGCTTGAATAATTCAGGCGACGATGTCGTTCTATTTGACCCAAATGGATTACAAATCGACATGGTTTCTTACACTGATGATTGGTACAAAGACGATATTAAAAAATCGGGAGGTTATTCATTAGAAATCATCAACCCAAATGACCCTTGTTCTGATATCAGTAATTGGATGGCATCTATTTCTCCTACAGGTGGAACTCCTGGACTTGAAAACTCAGTTTATGACAATACTCCTGACGAAGAAGCGCCGTTTATCAATCAGCTGGTCTCATTGCCCCCAAACTTTCTGGAAATTTATTTCAGTGAAGGAATGGATTCCTCTTCGCTCGTTAATGCCTCAATTTATACGGCTCCCGGGTTAACCATTCAAAACACATATGTGGAAAGCTCTCCTGCTCAAAGCATGATTGTTGAATTCAATGAAAACATCGAAACAGGAACATTATATTCAATAAGCGTTCAAAATGCCCAAGATTGTTGGCTAAATTCCAATGAAATGTTTTCCACCTTTGCGATGACAGAAATTGGAACATTCGGAGACCTAGTGATTAACGAATTTGTTAGTAACCCATACAATGATGGTAAAGACTGGGTTGAGCTTTTCAATAATTCAGAAAAATACATTGATCTGCTGAATTGGCAATTTGCCAATTTTGACAATGACACTATTGACAATTTTGATATGATTAATGATCACTATGTCCTCCATCCAGGAGACTACGTCGTTATTGGAGAAGATTCAAGCTTCATTATTGAAAATTATCCCTCAAGTGTTACTGGCAAGTTTTTAATC
This sequence comes from Crocinitomicaceae bacterium, assembly GCA_036782275.1. Lineage (GTDB taxonomy): Bacteria > Bacteroidota > Bacteroidia > Flavobacteriales_D > Crocinitomicaceae > UBA952. Next base: position 1,587 of record DAIPZI010000082.1, on the reverse strand, counting down.
AGTGACCTTCCTACCTACTCTAATGACTCAAGCACCATTTATTTAATGAACGGATTTAATTTAATTGATAAAGTCTCCTATACTGCTGATTGGCACTTCTCTCTTTTAGACGATACCGACGGAATATCACTAGAACGCATTGACCCTAATGGACTATCTAATGACTCTTTCAATTGGCACTCTGCTGCCGAAAACATCGGGTTTGGTACTCCAGGGCGTATCAACTCGCAATACATTCCCGCCGTTTATAATGGGGAATACATCTTTACTAACACTGTTTTTTCTCCAGATAATGACGGTTTTGAGGATGTTCTGCAAGTAACATACGAACTCAATAAGGAAGGTCTTTTAGGACAAGTTTCTATTTATGATGATAAGGGCAGAATTATTAAAGATCTTTTCAGTAATGAGTTGCTAGGAACAAGCGGCTCATTTTCATGGGACGGAACGACAAATGAGGGTGTAAAAGCGAGTATTGGGGTTTACGTTATGCTTTTTGAGGCTTTTTCAACAGACGGTAGTGTATTTTTCACCCAAACAAAAGCATGCACACTTGCAGGTAAAATCTAAATTTGAAGAAATTAAAAAAAACATGAAGCTAGTCTTAACATTATCAATTCTATTTGTTTCTTTTTGGTCTTTTGGACAAAATTATTCTACTGCAGTCGGATTTAAAGGGGGATATCCCGGATTTGGTACACTGAATGCAAAACACTTTATAGGTGCGAATACGGCTTTTGAAGCCAGTTTAGGCGGTTTCACAAACGAGGGAGGCTCAGGTGGATTTGTAATGCTAGACTATGAAATCAACAGTGCTTTAGAAAGTGGTTTTTCATGGTATTATGGAGGTGGAGCCTTAATTGGATTCACCAATAATCTTGATGATAGAGCATTTTTACATACAGGCATAAACGGCGTTTTAGGGATAGAATACACTTTCGAAGAAGTTCCAATCAATTGCTCACTTGATACTGGTCCGTTCATTTTCTTTACACCTAATGTGAGATTTGCATGGGGAGGAGGCCTGGCAATTAGATATGCAATTAGATAAGAACAGAATTTCTCCAGGGTCGAAAAATTGGATTTCATTTTTCTTTCACCTGCATCAGCAGGGAGAGCTTAATATTGGATTTAAATTCAAATCTCATTCTTTAGAGGACTGCTTGCATTACATATTTAATCAAACAGGTTTATTATACGGCTATCCTGTTTCTAACTTATATTGTCCCGAAAAATATGTTTCACATTTAACCAGTGAAGAAAAGCTAAAACTTCTTCTATTTGAGAACCTTTTTTTTACCTACAGCTATTACCATACAAGCGAAGATGATTTATATGAAAGTTTCATTAAATCACTTGGCTCATTTTATGAGCATTACGGAAGTAGAATTAGCCTTTGGGATTTCACTTTTGACACAAAAAAGAAAACTAAGATTGAAAAAATAATCAACGAACGTGTTAAGTTAAAGTCCAAAATTGGTGATGGTACTTATTGGCTCAACCAAAGCTCAAATGGACTCGTTTTTGTCGATATTTTACTTTACTCCACATTCTTAAAAGAGGATGATTTTGACCCAAAAATTCTGC
>DAIPZI010000081.1:0-6639 GCA_036782275.1 Crocinitomicaceae bacterium | reverse complement strand
GTCTTTCATTAGCTCCAAGACCTTTGTTGGTTCAACAACTTTTTTATTTTTGATATTCACTTTTGATAGCAACCATTCACTCGAAACACCAATAATTTCGTTTTCCCTAGCGGCATAAATAGGCAAAAGAAACAATTCATCAAATCGAGAGAGTTGCTCACTAAATTCTGTTCCAAAATCTCTCGTTCTCGTATATAAATGCGGCTGAAAGATTGCAATCAATTTTTTTCCTGGATACATCATTCTTAATGAATCAATGAGCAGCCTCAATTCTTCTGGATGATGCGCATAATCATCAATAAACATAAGGTCTTCCGAGCTGATATGAATGTCAAAACGCCTCCTGACGCCTTTAAATGATTTTAGCCCTCTTCTAATTTGAGGATAAGAAACACCTATTTTTTCGAGAGAAACGATACATGCCAATGCATTCATAACATTATGTATTCCGGGTATTCCTAATTCAAATTTTCGCCCCGAATATTCTTTAGACCTCACATAAAAGCACATTAACCCATCTTCATAAGAAATGTCACTTGCTGAATAATCAGCAGTATCCGACTCAATATTATAGGTAAAATACTCGGAAAGTGTGTGTAATTTAATGCCCTCTTTTACTATACAGCATCCGTTTGGATCAATTTTCATGGCATACTGCTGAAAACCCTCATTAAAATGATCCGGATCCCCATAAATGTCTAAATGATCCGGATCCATTGCCGTAATAATGCTAAAAAATGGGGAAAGGTGAAGAAAAGAACGATCAAATTCATCCGCTTCTACAACAGTCCAATCACTTTGCCTATTAATGATAACATTTGAATTAAAATTAGAAGAAATCCCTCCGAGGAATGCGCTACAGCCAAGATCAGTCTGACTTAACACATGTGAAAGCATTGCACTTGTCGTCGTTTTCCCATGGGTACCGGCAACGCACAAAGCTTTGTTGAATCTTGTAATCAAACCAAGGACCTCTGATCTTTTTAAAACTTGAAAGCTGTTTTCTTGAAAATAGTTCAGTTGACGATGCTCCTCAGGAATGGCCGGTGTATATACAACCAAAGTATCAGAACTTGACAAATGAGTTTTCGGGATTTTATCAATTTGATCTTCGTATGTCACCTGACAACCTTCTTCTATCAATTTGTTCGTTAAACTTGATGAATTCTTGTCGTAACCCGCAATTTTTTTTTCAAATGAATTAAAATATCTAGCAAGAGCAGACATCCCTATGCCGCCGATACCGACAAAAAAGAAATTTTTATAATCTATAATTCTTTTTTTCATTTTAATGATATATTCTCCGACTCATTCACAATATCGGAGGTTGCATTTGGCCTTGCTAAACTTAAAATGTTTTTTGACAGGCGATCTGACAGCTCTCTATCGTTAAGCAAAGTATTCACGTTTTTTATTAGCTCGGAGTCACAATCTCCATCTCGGACCATTATCGCTGCATCTGCATTCACTAAAGACATCGCGTTTTTTGTTTGATGATCTTCCGAAACATTTGGTGATGGGACCAAAATCACGGGTTTTCCGATCAAACAAAGTTCAGAAACAGAAAGTGCACCAGCACGAGAAACAATGACATCAGCAGCAGAATATGCAGCATCCATTCTCGAGATAAAAGCCATTAATTTAATGTTCGAATTTTCCTTTTCAGAAAACTTGGTTTTCAACCCATCAAAATAATATTTTCCACATTGCCAGATATATTGATTTTCAGCTTTTACTCCATCACTTGCCAAGGTGAGCATAGCATCATTCAAGGTCCTCGCCCCAAGGCTTCCTCCCAAAATCAAAATGGTCTTTTTATTTTCAGCTAATTCAAAGATGTCTAAGGCCTCTTTTTTAGAGATTGCACCGCTCGACAAGTTTTTCCGTACGGGATTACCTGTAAGCTTTATCTTTTCTAAGGGAAAAAACTTTTCAAGCCCTTCATATGCCGTACATATGAGATTGACTTTTTTAGAGAGTAAAATATTGGTCTTGCCCGGGAACGAATTCTGCTCTTGGACAACTGAGGGCACACCTAACCATGTTGCCATTTTTAATGTAGGGCCACTTGCATACCCACCTACTCCAATCACAATCTCAGGATTAAATTTCTTAACAACTTTCCTCGCACGCAGTAAACTGATAAGCAGCATAAATGGAAGCTTGAAATTAGACAGTGTCAATTTTCTTTGAAACCCCATTATGGGCAATCCAATAATATCAAAACCTGCATCAGGAACCCTTGTCATCTCCATTTTACCATTAGCCCCTACAAATAAAATTTTTGCCTCAGGATTCCTCGCTTTGATTTCGTTGGCAATCGCAATCGCAGGAAAAATATGCCCCCCAGTTCCGCCACCAGAAATAATTACGCGAGAAATATGTTGACTATCCAATTTCATCTTGAAATATTTTTTCTGTTTTACTTCCCTTCATACTCTTACTTGCAATCGATTGAACAATACCAATAGAAATACATGCCATGATCAGAGCTGACCCGCCCATTGCTAAAAAAGGCATGTTTTGACCAGTGACCGGCAGAAATCCAGTACAAACCAGCATGTTTATCGTTGCCTGCGATAGTAAATGTATCCCAATACCTAAACAGGCATATGATTCAAACATACTGTCTGTTTTTAGGGCTACTTTTATGATCCTAAATAAAAGAATCAGATATAAAAATATCAATACAAAAGAAGAAAGAGAGCCAAATTCTTCGACAAAGGAGGCGTAATAAAAATCAGCATAGGCTTCTGGTAAATACTCCTTTAATTTTCCATCTCCTACACCCTGCCCTATGATCGAACCATTAAAAATGGCAAGCTCAGCATTTTCGGATTGAGCATTCTCCACAAAATTTGATGGGTCAGCTTCTGTCTTTTTTTCAATTCGACTCTCCCAAGTATCATAACGAGGCAGAAGCTTCAATTCAGGAAAACCCTTATGAATGGAAATTGCCAAAAATAAAAGCATCGCTCCTCCACCAACAATACTCGTCAATTTCAACCACGGCATCTTCCCAATAAACAAAAGAATGAATGCCAAAACAAAAAGCATTAAGGCCGTGGATAGGTTGTCTTTTAGAATAAGACCACATATCACGATTATTGGCAATAATAGCGGCCAAAAACCTTCTTTCCAATTGTCTAGTTTATCTTCCTTTTTGACAAGCAAACGAGACAGATATAAGATCAAAGCCAACTTGGCAAAATCAGAAGACTGGAAAGTGAGACCGATAAATGGGATTCGTATCCAGCGGTCTGCACCATTGACATTAACACCGAAAAGCATAGTGAATATCAAAAGCACAATGGCGAGATAATAAGCAAATTTGCTTATTTGATATATATACTTTGAATCAATACGATGAATGGTATACATGGAAAAAAAAGCAATTACCACGTACATAAAATGCTTGAACAAATAATAAAAGGGTGTTCCTCCTTCAATTTTTACAAGAATAGGAACAAAGCTGTAAACGGTGACTAATGAAAATGCAAGCATCAAAATGGAAATGATCCAAATCACTGGATCTCCTTTTAGATATTTTAGATAGGCTCTCATTTAATTATGCAGCTTTGAAAATAATGATGAGAAATAATTCATAGCGTATTGACTATCAGAATCAGATGCCGTAAAAAGCAGTACGCCTGGGCTAAACGAATACGACTCAAGCGCCTCAAAAGATGATTTTAAATTCGGGTAGTGCTCTATGTTTTTTTGATCCTTTACTATGTCGTCACTTTCCCCAAAGACCATATATCTTTCTATCCTTTCCCCATTTAAATCATACGATTTTCTGTAAGCACTAATTTCAGCGGCATTACCTAGCCATACTGTACGAAACGGAAACGATTCAATGGTCTTTTCTAAAACAGAAATATTGGGATTAAGCCAGCTAAAAGCATCCATCCCAAACAACTTTCCATGTGACTTTAAGATCGTTTCAGATGAGCCTAGCGAGGCAATTTCTTGCGCTTTAGCAATAGCACTCTTTATTTTATCGAATTCCTTTTCTATCATTACAGCATTCTTACTGCTTGTTTAAATTGATTTCCTCGATCTTCATAGCTTTCGAACAAATCAAAACTAGCGCATGCTGGCGAAAGTAAAACTGATTCATCTTTTCGAGCCAAACGATAAGCGTATGCTACCGCTTCGACCGCATCTCTCGCCTCCACCAAAGTTTCTACTTTTGATTGAAAAGCTTCAATGATCTTTTCATTATTTTCTCCAAGACATATGATGGCTTTGACTTTTTCATCAACCAAACTCATTAATTCATTATAGTCGTTTCCCTTATCAACACCACCAACAATCCAAACGGTTGGTTTTTCCATACTTTCTAGAGCGAACCAGGTTGAGTTAATATTGGTCGCTTTAGAATCATTGATGAATTCTACTCCATTAATCTTGGCGACAAATTCTAAGCGGTGTTCGACATTGACAAAATCTTCTAGGCTTTGTCTCACAATATCCTTGCGGATTTCAACAATTCTGGCGGCTATCCCGGCGGCCAAAGAGTTTTGGGTATTGTGCTTACCCTTTAAAGCTAAATCATGAATGGACATAGTAAATTGATCTTTTATATTGATTATTAATTGTTCCTTGTTTATATAGCCTCCAACCTCTTGTTCTTTGGTTAGAGAGAATGTTGCGAAATTTAGGTTTGGGCTTTTTTTTTCCAATGCAGATTTGATAAGAGCATCATCCGCGTTGTATATCAGCCAGTCCTTTTCAGTTTGATTATTGATGATTCTTAGTTTCGAATCAACATATAAATCCATATTGTTATCATAGCGATCCAAATGGTCCGGTGTAATGTTGAGCAGAATCGAAATATCCGCTTTAAAAGCTTTTAAATCGTCAAGCTGAAACGAGCTTAATTCGAGGATGTAATAGTCATAATCTGACACCGCCAGCTGCCTTGCGAAACTTTTACCAATATTGCCACCAAAACCTACATTATACCCCGCATTTTGCAAAATGTGATACACCAACATTGTCGTGGTAGTTTTTCCATTACTTCCAGTAATACAGATGGTTTTCGCCTCGGAAAATCGCGATGCAAATTCAATTTCAGAAAGCAAGGGAGTATTCGCTTGTTCAAGATGCTGAATAACGGCAGAATTATTAGGTATACCCGGTGATTTAATCACTTCATCCGCGACTTCAATTTTAATGAGACTATGCCCGTTTTCTTCAAAAGGAATGGCATTCTCTTCAAGCTCTTTTTTATAATTTTCTTTGATTTTTCCATAATCTGACACAAATACTTCTGCACCCAATTTTTGGGCAAGAAGAGCAGCGCCAACACCGCTTTCACCGGCGCCAATTACTGCAATATATTTGTTCTTCAAATTCATTATCTTACTTTAAGTGTTACTATGGTTACTACAGCTAAAAGCACAGCCAGAATCCAAAATCTTGCTACTATTTTCGCTTCATGCAATCCCGACTTTTGATAATGATGATGTAAAGGAGCCATTTTAAAAATCCGCTTTCCTTCTCCAAATTTTCGTTTGGTATATTTAAAATAGCCTACCTGTAACATCACTGACAGGTTTTCTATAAGAAAAACACCGCATAAAACAGGTATCAATAATTCCTTTCTGATCGAAATGGCAAACACGGCAATAATTCCTCCAATGGCCAGACTTCCGGTATCACCCATAAAAACTTGAGCAGGGTATGAATTGAACCACAGAAAACCAATACAGGCCCCAACAAAGGCAGAAATAAAAATAACCAGCTCTTCTGCATAAGGGATATACATCACATTTAAGTATTCTGCAAAGCTTGCATGAGAACTTACATAAGCCAATATGGCAAGAGCAATTCCAACAATAGCCGAAGTTCCCGTTGCTAGACCATCTAAACCATCGGTCATATTAGCCCCATTCGAAACAGCAATAACAATAAAGATGACAATTGGAATAAAAATCAGCCATCCGTATGACCCGTCACCACCAAAAAGCCACTTATAATTAAATTCATTGTCCTTAACAAATGGAATCGTCGTGGTCATTTCATCAGTTTCAACCCATTTATAATTTTCTCCTGAGCTTAAACCAGTCTGCTCGTGAGAAACCAGTTTTTCATTTTCTTTAAGCTGATAACTATCCGAAACACGCTTGTGAACAACAACATCATCTGAAAAATAAAGAACCGATCCTACAATCAACCCTACTCCAATCTGACCGATGATTTTAAATCTTCCCTTTAAACCCTCCTTATTTTTCTTGAAAACCTTTATATAATCATCTAAGAAACCGATTAACCCAAGCCATACAGTAGCAATCAGCATGGTGATTACATAAACATTTTCTAGGCGGGCAAATAAAATAGTAGGTATCAGTATCGCGGCCAAAATAATTAAGCCTCCCATAGTTGGAGTTCCTGACTTTTCCATTTGACCTTCTAGTCCCAAATCCCGGACAGTCTCTCCAATTTGTTGTCTTTGTAATCGCCCAATAATTCTTTTTCCAAAAATGATTGAGATGATCAATGAGGTAATAAGTGCCAAGGCGGCTCTAAATGAAATGTACCCAAATAACCCAGCCCCGGGGAAATTGTATTTTTCTAAAAATTCAAAAATATAATACAGCATTAGTTCTCTATTTGGTTTAAAAATTCACT
>DAIPZI010000080.1:0-6652 GCA_036782275.1 Crocinitomicaceae bacterium | reverse complement strand
GTACTGGTAAAAGACCTATTCAACTGATCATCACAATCAAAAGGGTCCACGTCAAAAGCGGCTTGAGGCCCTAGTGTTGTAACATCTAAGGATGTTCCGCCACCAGAACAACCAAGTATTGAACCAACTGTTGTATATGGAATTATTGAAACTGTAAAAGTATTAATAGATCCAAAAGTATGACAAACTGTACTACTCTCATCAGCAAATTCTATAGGCGACCCATCTCCAAAGTCCCAAGCAATTGTATCTGCATTAAAACCAGTATATTCAAAACAAAAACTGTTGCCCTCAACACATTGTGGGCTTGTATTGGTAATTGAGAAATTTGAAGTCGGGGTTAAACCTTCTACTACGGCTATCGTGTTATTGAATGTTGTTGTTGTTTCACAACCCTCTAAGGATACAATAGTCATAGTGGCATCATAAATGCCCTCCGCGCTGTATATTACTGAGATTGGACCATTACCCGAGCCAGTGTTGGGACTCCCACCTGGAAATTGCCAAGAAATTGTTCCTGTCGCAGTCGAAGTATAATCTGTTGTAATATCAGGATTAAAACCAGGAAAAATACACCCGTTTGTTACAGTTGCATTGTAATTTGGTACTGGTAAACTGTTTACTATTATGGTTTGACTCACTGCTGCACTCGCACAACCTCCTTCGGTATATGTCACTGAATATGTAGTTGTTGTTGAGGGAGAAACACTAATAGAACTTGTACTGGCTGAATTCGACCAAGAATAAGTACCCGAACCTGAAGAAGGTAAGGCCGTTAAATCAACATTATCTAATTCACAAATGGATCCATCATCATTAATCAAGCCTGAAGACTCTGAAACAGTAATGCCTGTCAAAACGGGTGGAGCAGTTTCTGTTACGGTTACACTTGCAGGAGCACTTGCACAAGAACCTACGGAATAAGTAACCGAATAGACTCCCGCTGCAGATACTGTTATGCTTTGTGAAACTTCAGATGTTGACCACAAATAATTCCCTCCTCCTACTGAAGGAGTTGCTGTCAAAACTCCAGTTGAACCCGTACAAACATTTAAGCTATTAATCGTTACAGTAGGCAAAGCCTGAACTGTAACAATTACATTTTCAATTACAGCACATCCAGTGGGAGACGTGTTTGTAACTTGATAAGTAACCGATGTATTCGAACCTGAGGTATTGGTCAGAGTTTCTGAAATGTTACCATTTCCACTTGAAACAGCCTCAGAAATATCGGGATTGGCTAATCTCACCCATGAAAACGTACTTCCCGCAATAGAACTTGTTGGCGTGTAATTAAAGGCACTTCCACTACATATAGTATTAGGGTTTAAAGGACTCGTCAACGCAGGATTGGTCGAAACAACGATGTCTGCTAAATCATCAGAAGAAGAGCATCCATTTGAATTTTCTATTGAAACATTTACAGAATATGTTCCTGTGGTAGCATAAGTATGCTGAACATCTTCCGTATCATAGGCCGTACCATCGGTAAACAATTGATAACCTATTATAGTTCCCGAACCAGGAGTTGAATTATTTATGAAATCAACAGTTGCTGGCTCACAATAAGGCGCTGAGGTTACCGAATAATCAATTGTGGGAATATCAAAAACCTCAAGGAATCCAATTTCCGTAGTTGTACTTGGGGTAACACCATCCGAAACCGTTAGAGATACATCATACAAGCCAGGATTTGTCAAAACAAATGCGATAGGATTCACATTGTATGTTGAGGAGCCTCCTCCTTGCTCTGTTATCGTCCAACTATATGTTGCGAGACTATTATCGTCTGCACTTAATGTAAAGAGGTTCCCAGGACATTGAGATGAATTGACGGCTGTAAAACCAGAATTTTGTGCTTGCAGCTGAACAGAGCCAAGCACAAAAAAAATGAACAAAATTGAAATTATCCTCATAATCTTAATAAAATAAGGCCCTAAGACCTATTTTTAAATTTTCATAACCACTTTCACAATCAATTTCGGTGCGAATTCTTAAAAGTAACGCGTTCACAATAACGAATTTAACGATTCTGTATGGTTTAAATGCAATATTTTAACGAGATCTTTCAATAAAAGTTGCTTTATTCGTTTCATTCATTTGATTTGCTAATTTTGAATACACGCTGAACGTTTGAAAGAAATTGTTTCATTTTTAAAAGAACTAAGGGAGGAAGTCTTAATATTTCCAAACAATGACTTATTGGTACATATTGATCCTAAAAAAACATGCAAATTTGAAACAAACGAAAACACTGATTTTCAGACACTCAGAAAAATAATTAAGACTGCTAACTCCGTAGAGAAAAAAACAGGAATAAATCCAATTTGCATTTCTGAAGGACTTGTTCGGTTAACTTCAAATTCCAAAACGAATCTTGCACCTATTTTTTTAATTCCCGTAGAGATAGAAATAAACAAAGCTTGTGATGATTATAAATTAATTGAACTGGAAGAAAGCAAAATACTCAACCCGTACTTAATCAATCACTTTAGCATTAAAACTTCAGACGAGTATTCAATCAAAGAAATAGAAGACTTTCAATTGATTTGTAATGTTAATCCTAATGATTGCGAAAAAGACATTTCTTTTATTGGCAATTTTCATCCCAAACGTTTTTCATTTTTAAGAGAGATAGAAGAGCTAATTGATGACAAAACCAGCTATTCTAATGCCCTAAAAGAAATATGTGGTTTTGAATCAATTGAACAGAACATAAAACTTCAATCCAAAACAGCTCTTTTTAGAAATGATGAAGATCAGCTTGAGGTTTATGATCAATTATCTGATGCATCTATAGTTGTTCAAGGCCCCCCGGGAACCGGAAAGTCACAAGTTATAGGAAACCTTTTGGGTAATAGCCTAAACTCTAATCAGTCTGTGCTTCTATGCTCGGAAAAGAAAGTAGCATTAGATGTTATTCAGAACAAATTAACCTCAAGAGGATTAAGTTTTTTGTCATTCCAGATACCATCGAAATACCCCAATCGATCCCTTATTTATGAATTAAAAAAAGGTTGGGATATTTTCAATCAACTAAAAACAAGACCATCTAAATCATGCTTTAAGGAGTTACAGAAAAAGTCAAAATTATTTACTCTTTTCATCAAAGAGGCCGAACGACAAAAATGCTCTACTATTGAGATTATTGAATTGATCGAAAGAAATCGAAAGAGTGAACTGAGTCTTGATAAGCAAACGAGTCTTGGGATTACCTCTTTCAATTTAAGTGTAGATGTTTTACGACAAATTTCTGGCCAAGTACTTTCGATGGCAAAGACTATAAACCCAAATGTTCTTAATGAATCATTCTTAAAGTTTTCAAACGAATTGGTTCCGGTTATTGAGGTACTTAATGAGTTAAATTCCAAAAAAAAAATTGTGGCATGGAAAGACATCCACTCGGTTTTGTATGAATTGTTACAATTCCATTCATTCAAACAAGATTCTTACACTAAATTTGGTCGTTTTATTCTCGAACAAAAAGCACCATTTAAACGCCTTGAAAAGGACTATTATAAAAACAAGCTAATGATAGAGGCGTTGGGTTCTGAACAAAAACACTGGATCAAGGAGCCCTCTCTTGAAGAGCTTGATTTTTTACACGAACTATTTCAGAAAAAGGATCTCATAAAATACAAAATAAAGTGGTTTTTTACTTGGCGGAAATGGTCACGTTCACCCGCTGCAAATCCGGAATCTCAAATTAAGAATAGAATTCGATATAATAAGAGAAGAATACGCCAAAGCACTCTAGAAAAGAAGATGTTTGATCTAGGCATTAAAGATCCAAAAAATGAACTACCCCTAATAAACGCACTTATTGAAAACACAGATAGTACTCATTGGAAAAAGTATCAAAAAGAAACGATTTCAGAAAAAAATAGCATCAGTCATAAAAATCTTTACCGCACCATTAATTTCTTAAAACATTCTTTTGATTTTGGACCAAACGATAAACCCCTTTACATTTTAAATAAACTCATCGAAAATAAAGGGGACTTGTTAGAATCCTGGCCCAAACTGAACCTTCTGCCCAAGGAAATTTTCCCCTATTTAAATGAACGTTTAAACGAAATTAAAACCAGTGTTGAAAACGCAATATATTCTGAAATTTTAACCAGAAATCCGGAATTTAAAAAGTTTTCATTGGAGACCTTTATCAACGACTGCAATTCTATTAATGCGGATTTCGATAAAGAAGCTGATTCCTTTGCGCATCAGCTAATCATGAGACAGCACGAGCTTTTTATAGCTTACGAAGATTTAACCAAGACTTCTCCCAGAACATTAAGCGAGGAACAAAAAACATTTCGAAAAAAACTAAAAAAAGGAAAATCGATTCTGGTCAAAGAATTTGGAAAAAAAAGAGCGCACCGATCAATGCGAGACTTATTCGATTCTGAAGCATTTTTATGGATTCGGATATTAAAACCAATATGGATGTCTAATCCAAATACATTGGCAGATAGCCTCCCTTTACAAAACAGTCTCTTTGATTATTTAATTACAGACGAAGCCAGTCAACTTCTACTGAGTCACTCTGTTGGCGCCTTGCAAAGAGCCAAAAAAACAATTATTTGTGGTGACCCGCAGCAAATGGCTCCCAGTAGCTTTTTTAAGAAAAAACAAAGTTTGGAGATTAATCTATTACACCACGCCAATTATTATTTAAAACACATCTTTCTTTCAAATCACTACAGAAGTGCTCACCCTCACCTAATCAAGTTCTCAAACAGTCACTTTTACAATAATAGATTAAAAGCTTTCCAAGATACCAGTATCGAAGACAACCCAATTCAACATTATCATATAAAAACTGCGGTATTTACGGATCGGAAAAATATTATCGAGGCGCAAAAGGTTGCGGTATTTATTACCGAAAAGATTAAAGCAAAAGAAAAATTAGGAATTGTTGCGTTTTCTGAAACTCAGCTAGAATGTATTTATGAGAACTTAAGCGAAGAAACCAAGGTTCTATTGGAAAAAAGGATGGACGAAGACACCTTGTTTTTTCAGTCGCTAGAAAAAGTTCAAGGAGACGAATGCGATCGACTCATTGTGAGCTTTGGATATGGTTTTAATTCAGAAAAAAAGTTTGAAATGCGTTTTGGACCTGTTAATTTAAATCAAGGCCACAAAAGGCTAAACGTATTATTTTCAAGAGCTAAACGTAACATTGATTTCTTTTCATCCGTCACGCATAGTGATTTTCCAAAGACTGAAAATGAAGGCGTAATTCATTTGAAAAAATGGTTTGAAATGCTACAAAATAGAGAATACTCGAGACAGGTTGAAAAAAATATTTCAATAAAAAGCATCCTTGAAGACTGCAAGGGTTTTAATGATTTGCTCTCATACTTAAATGTATATCAGAATAGAGGATATAAGATAAATACTACTCTTTTTTAGGGACAGGATCATAACCACACCCACCCCCTGGCCTACAAGATATGATTCTCTTCACGCCAAGAAACATCCCCTTGAATGGGCCCCAAACTTTAATAGCCTCGATCATATATGATGAGCAAGTGGGTTCAAAACGGCATGATTTAGGTAAGATTGGTGAAAGAACGAGCTGATATCCCCGTATTAAAAGAATGAATGGAAAGGAAATTATTGAAAATAATATGCGCATGTACAAAGTTAATTCTTTTCACAATTGAATGTTGCTAAATCATTTTGTAACCTGTCACATTCTATTCGTTTAAATCATAGATTTAGAATATGACCAAATTTCACCTTACACTTTGCACACTTCTTTGCCTCAGCTCAGCATTTGCCCAAGATAAAAACTGGGAAGCAGAAAAAATATTAGTTTACAATGAAAGTAGTGTAAGCCACATTATTTCAGCAAATCAGATTTTTGAGAAACGATGGGACGTACTTCCACAACCACAGTTTTGGAAAAAAATCATGTGTCTAACTCCTGACACATGCGTTGTCAACATTGCAAAAAATAGACATGTATTGGAAACAATTCCCTCTACTAAATGGATCTATCTCAATAAGGAAAATAAAAGGAAGTTTAGAGACAGTATAAGAGAAAAATATAAACTCAAAGAGGACGAATTGGTTTATGTAACCAGTGGTAAAAATCACTTTTATAAATTTGACGATGTATACCCCTCTATTTCAAAAGGAATAGAAATGTTTGACAGCCTTTGTGTGGATCCTTGGTATGCTCAATCAATTCTTCTCATTGAAAGCCCTGGACAACTTAAAAAATCAGTATCCGGAGCATATGGACCTTTTCAACTCATGCCTAAAGTAGCAAGAGCGCAAGGTTTAATTGTGAATAAAACCAAAGACGAGAGGAAAGATTTTAAACGTTCAGCTTTTGGTGCAGCAAGTCTGATTAAAAAAATATGCATTCCGGAAACTAAAAAAATCCTAGAAAGACATCGTATTAAATACGATGAGAATGATATATGGTTTAGACTACTTGTGCTTCACGTTTATCACGCAGGAGCATACAATGTGGCCGCTGTGGTAGACAAAATTCAACCCAAAGAGGGGGCTCAAAAATTAATTATGGACATGTGGCAAAACAAAGCCGCAGGATTTGGAAACTGCTCTCAAAACTATAGCCAAATTGCTTTAGCCGCACATTTAATCTTGCATGATATCGTATACGAAAATTGCTCCGATA
>DAIPZI010000079.1:0-6696 GCA_036782275.1 Crocinitomicaceae bacterium | reverse complement strand
TGAATCAAGAAGCTTTCCGAAGTCTTGATTTTAGTGATCTTAAAATGGCACTTGGTGGCGGAATGGCCGTTCAAGATGTGGTTGCCGCTGAGTGGGAAAAAGTCACAAACAGCCCGTTACTTGAAGCATATGGATTGTCTGAAACAAGCCCAGCCGCGACGATCAATCCTGTAGGAGGAAATCATAAAATAGGAACCATCGGTTTACCCCTTCCCAATACTGACGTTAAGATTTTTGACGACGATAAGGTTGAGGTGGCGCAAGGTGAAAAGGGAGAAATTGGGATCAAGGGACCACAAGTAATGCAAGGCTACTGGAATCGTCCTGAAGAAACGGCCAATTGCATGCATGGGGATTATTTCCTTACAGGAGACGTCGGTGTTATTGATGAAGATGGCTTTTTCAAAATTGTTGATCGTAAAAAAGAAATGGTCTTGGTCTCTGGTTTTAATGTATATCCTAGTGAAGTGGAAAAAGCAATAACCGAAAATCCTAAGGTCTTAGAGGTGGGTGTTTGTGGAGGCAAAAACGACGACGGAACAGAATTCGTTCAGGCTTTTGTCGTGAAAAAAGATGACTCACTCACTAAGGAGGAAGTTATTGAAACCTGCAGGAACAGCCTCACTGCCTATAAAGTTCCTAAAGTCGTGCACTTCAGAGATGAGCTGCCGAAATCAAATGTGGGTAAGATATTGAGAAGATTGCTTAAATAAGGACATGGACGCTAAAGAAAAAACAATAACGTTTAAGCCTGGGATAAAACATGACTTCGAAAATAAAAAGGACCTTAAAGCCTGGGAAGAACAATACAATAATCTAAGTAGAGAGGATAAAATTCTGTTAGAAACTCAGGAGCAGACGAGGCAATTGACAAGAATTTCTAACAATGTTGCCTTTTTCTTTTGGCTAACTGTTTTGAGCGTTGGATTATCCATTCTTGTTCTCTATATTATACCAAATATTTAATTGATTCTAAATTAATTACACCCTTTGAGAATCGACAAATACATCTGGCATGTTCGCTTATCAAAGACACGTTCTTTGGCTGCAAAACTTGTGGACGGAAACAAAATCAAAATCAACTCGAAAGAATGTAAACCTTCAAAAGAAGTTAGTCCTGGGGACCTCATCAGTTTCCAAAAAAATAATGCTGTTTTCTCATATAAAATTCTTCAGCTTACAACTAAAAGACTCGGAGCGAAACTTGTTATTGACCATCTTCTTGATTTAACGCCTCAGGAAGAACTTGAAAAATACAAAACCTATCAAATGGCTCAACGTGCTTACCGAGGAAAAGACCAAGGCAAACCGAATAAGAAAGACCGAAGAGATATTGACCATTTTTTAGAAGGTTGGTAGAGTCAGTTTAATAAGTCTCTACTCAAGTACTCGTCAACATTTTTAGCACCACCTTGTTATCGTTTAAACATTAATTATGGATATGTATACTGTTTTTTTCATACTTTCTACTTTTTGGGTGGGGCCCTTTTGGTTTGCTATGCTTCTTAATCCTCAAAAAGAGAAAACTAAAAAACTACTGAGCGGTCCACTATTCTTTTTAGGCCCCATAGTGATTTGGATACTTGTTATGGCAATGAACCCGCAAGGCTTAGTTGACTTTGCCAACAGTGGTTCACACCCCGATGGTTTCTTCGCAGGATTAGCAGCCGGCATGTCTTCCCCCGCAGGTATTACCGCGATGTGGGCTCACATGGTAGCAGGAGATATCTGCGTCACTCGATGGATTTGGAAAGAGGGTTTGAGGCAAGACACGAATAAAACGGTTTCGCGACTGGCCATATTCTTTGGAGTGATGCTCATGCCTCTTGGCTTGGCCATTCACCTTCTCTTTGGAAAAATTAAAAACACCCCGAAATAAATAAAATGCAAATTCAATCCATACCGGCGCACATGAAAATGAGGTGGAGTAATTAGTTGATTGAGAATAAAGAAAAACCTTCTTAGCCTTTTCGCTTTAGCTGTACTCGTTGATTTATGTCGGTATGAATGACATTAAATGATTCCTTTTTTCATTAGCTTTAGGTAATTCTCCAAAATGGAAAAAACAAAAGCTCCTTGGTATTATCTGCTATTGGTCATTTTAGCCGGTGAAACCATTTTCTTCTTGCCCTATGTACTCAGCAGGGTTTTTAGGCCCACCATATTAGATGTTTTTCAGATCGATAACGTGGAGCTAGGTATTTGCTTTTCTGTTTATGGGTTTGTTGCCATTGCATCCTATCTTTTCGGTGGACCGATTGCCGATCGCTATCCCGCAAGAAAGCTTATTTCTTTGGCCTTGTGGCTCACAGCTCTCGGCGGTGTTTATTACGCCAGTTATCCAAGTTATTTTGGGCTTAAGGTTCTTTACGGGTATTGGGGCTTTACCAGTGTCTTTTTGTTTTGGGCGCCAATGATTAAGGCTGCCAGACTATGGGGAACATCTCATTCACAGCTTCGGGCATTTGGGTTTTTAGAAGGCGGAAGAGGACTTGTAGGGGCCGCCATGGGAACACTTGGGGTACTTGTCTTCGCCTTCTTTATGGGGCAGGGAATCTCCTCTCCAAGTCTCGAAGAAAGCAGAATGGCTTTTCAACCCGTTATTTACAGCTCTTCGATAATTGTTTCTTTATCGGGAGTGCTCGTCTGGTTTTTCATGAGGTTGGACGATGAGCAGGAACGAAAGGTTGTGGTGAATGAAATTTCAATCAAGCAATTAAAAGTCGTATTGAAAATACGCTCAGTTTTGTTATTAATGGTCATTGTTTTATGTGCCTACATGGGCTACAAAACGACCGATGTGATCTCCTTGTTTTCTAAAGAAGTGATGTCCTATAACGACGTTAAATCCGCACAGGTGGCTACCTTTTTATTGTGCGCAAGACCAATCGTTGCACTCCTCTTAGCTCTGTTTTTTATACGCATCCGAATTACTCTTCTCCTCTCTTTTGGTTTTGTTGTTTCCTTTTTCGCCGCCCTCATCTTTGCACTTGGCCTTGTAACTCATTCAACAATCTTCTTGTTTGTGCTGTCTATAATCATGCTTTCTATTGGCGTTTACGGGCTAAGAGCGCTTTATTTTTCGGTCATGGAAAAAGGAAATATTCCTTTAGTCTATACCGGAACAGCCGTTGGTCTGATCTCTATCATCGGTTATGCCCCTGATATTTTCAGCGGACCTATGACCGGGTATTTTTTAGACCAGTATTCGGGCATTCAAGGATATCAATATGTATTTGCTGTTTTAGCTTTCTTTTCATGTATTGGAGCCATAGCCTCGTGGAGGTTCCATCGTCTTTTTGGGAAGACCAAAAATAATTCGACAGAATAAGCCCAATCATTTTGACCTCAAAATGTTTAACTTTCCAGCATGAGAAATCTATTTTCCAAGGCGTTAATTTTAATAACACTTATTTGTATTTCTTGTGAGAAGGATTGTAACTGTGATTTGGTCGTTTCTGAGAGTGCTTTTGAAACAAATCATGAGTGGACCGAAACAAGCAGGGGTCCAAGCGAAGAATGTGCAGCAGATACCTTGTCCAGCACTTTTATAGACAATGATGGAAACATTTCCTATGTTCGTTCGATTATCCAATGTGAATAACTACAGATTAGTATATTTAAAATATGAGTGAAGTATCGCTGTTAAGTATTGAAGAAATAATAGAAAAAATCAATTCTCTAAATAAGAATTCTACACCAAGGTGGGGGGAAATGAATTCGTCTCAAATGGTTAAGCATTGTTCAAAATTTATTGATTTATATTTGGGTGAAATATCAGTTCCTTTTTGGTACAAATATTTTGGTACTACAATTGGAAAACTTTTTTTAAGATACATCTCTAAAAAGAGTCCATTGGAAACTCCAAGAAATATTCGGACAGACAAATCTCTGAAAATAATAGATGAAAATTTAGATATTGATTACGAGAAGAAATTATTGATAAAAAAACTGAATATGCTTCATGAAATTAAGGGTCAGATACACCATCCTATTTATGGAAACATGAAAAGTGAAAAAATTCTATTTCTTATTAAACACCATACAATGCATCACCTAAATCAGTTTCATTTAATTGAAACTTAAAAGCGGGTTTAAATATTATTCTACCGTAACCGATTTCGCTAAATTACGTGGCTGGTCTACATTGCAATCACGCATCACTGCGATATAGTAAGAAAGGATTTGGAATGGAATAGTCGCAATTAAAGGAACCAAATACTCACTGGTTTCAGGAATCTCGATGTAATCATCTGCAAACTCCTTAACCTGCTCGTCGCCTTCAGTTACAACCGCAATGATTTTACCTTTTCTGGCTTTTACTTCTTGTATATTACTCACCACCTTCTCGTAAGATGGGCCTTTTGTTGCTATAACAAAAACGGGCATTTCCTCATCGATCAATGCAATCGGACCGTGCTTCATCTCTGCAGCTGGATATCCCTCCGCATGGATATATGAAATTTCTTTTAGCTTTAATGCACCTTCTAAGGCCACGGGGAAAGAGCTTCCTCTTCCTAAATACAAGGCATTAGAAGCATCCTTATATTTGGCTGCGATTTTCTTGATTTTTTCTGTCTTATCCAAAACCAATTGCACCTTGTTTGGAATCGCCTCCATAGCGGACAAAAGGTTTCGATATTTAGACTCATTAAGCTTGCCTTTCTTCTTCGCTAGAGATGCCGCCATAAGTGTCAAAACAGTTACTTGCGCAGTAAACGCCTTGGTTGAAGCCACTCCAATTTCAGGACCCGCATGCGTGTAAGATCCCGCATCAGTAATTCTCGAAATGGACGAACCTACCACATTACAAATACCTAAAATCGTTGCGCCTTTACTTTTTGCGAGCTCAAGCGCCGCCATCGTATCTGCCGTTTCTCCGGATTGAGAAATCGCTAGAACAATATCTCCCTCATTTATGATCGGATTTCTGTATCTAAATTCACTTGCGTACTCAACTTCAACATTTATTCGTGCGAGATCCTCGAATAAATATTCTCCAACCAAACATGCGTGCCAGCTTGTACCGCAAGCCACCATAACAATTCTGTTTGCCTTCATAATCGCATCCTCATAATACTTGATTCCACCTAGTGAAACCCAACCTTCAGATGCATTCAATCGACCACGAAAACAATCCTCTATTGAACGAGGCTGTTCGTGAATTTCCTTCAGCATGAAGTGATCATATCCCCCCTTTTCAAGAGCTTCAAGTTGCAATTCTAATTCTTCTATATATGGATCTTTTAGACCTTCTTCATGATCATATAGCTTGAGGCCTTTCTCTTCATTTAAGATGGCGATATCTCCATCATTTAAATACACAACTTGTTTCGTGTATTCAACAATTGGCGTAGCATCAGAAGCAACATAAAAGTCATTTTCTTTTCCTATACCTAAAACAAGCGGGCTACTTTTTCGTGCTGCAACCAATTTATTCGGCTCATCCTTACACATCACAACAATCGCATACGCACCAACCACTTGTTGAAGTGCTAACCGTACGGATTTGGCAAGTTTAAATCCTGTTTTCTTCTTTATATCAGAAATTAAATAACTTAAAACTTCAGTGTCTGTATCGCTTTTGAAGACATATCCTCTGCTTTCTAGCTCTTGCTTTATAACATCGTAGTTTTCAATAATTCCATTATGCACTACCGCAAGGTCTCCACTTTCGGAAAAGTGAGGGTGTGCATTTTTATCGTTGGGAGGTCCGTGAGTGGCCCATCTTGTATGACCGATCCCTCTATTTGCAGAGATGTCATGACCAACAACTGAAGCTTCAAGGTTTGCAACCTTGCCTTCTTTTTTAAATATATTGATGTTTCCTTCTTTTAAAAGTGCTACTCCAGCACTATCATATCCTCTGTATTCTAATCGTTTTAGGCCACTAAGAACGATTGGAAAGGCTTCTTTCTGTCCAATGTAGGCAACTATTCCACACATAAACTAATAGCTTGTATAAGTTAATACTAGGCGGGGTTTTTCTTTATTTATTGTATTCTTCCCATTAAATACAATTCGCTCTGCCGAATTTATAAAATATAAGGGAGAAACAACGATTTCCGTTAAGGGCAACGTCTTATTTACTATCGCTTGGGTATATTCTCGAATATTAATGTTGAATCGTTTATTAAAATCATCATAGACGCCAAAGACCCCTACATTAACCAAATCACTTGATAGTGAATCAGCACGTGTTGCCACAGAAACATTAACGCCAGGTCGGTATTTATATCCGGTTTGAAATTGTACTGGAAGCTCGAGGTCCGCCCGGTGAACAATTATATTTTCAGGTAGGTTTTGCAATCCCGGAATAGATAGAGCAGCACGCGTACCGAAGGCCTGGGCATAAAACGCATTATTTCCTAATGTAGAATCCTGAACGACCTGGTCCGCAGCAGAACCCGTATTGTTTATCTGCACATTTGTGAAATCCGCACACTCTGAATTAATAATCAAATCGTAGCTTGTTGCAACAGTATCCTGATGAAAATAAATCGTTGCCTTGGATGATGGATCATTGATGTCAAAATAAAGTGCAGCCCCTTCGCCCTGCATCTGCATGCTGTTGTTCGTGGTTATATACAAGCCTTTAAAATAGTCTAAAAATTCCTCGTTACTTGAAAATACTGTTGAATTCTCATCTGTTGCCTCATTAATAAGTGTTCGGGCCAAATTGGTATCAAGATATAT